>JBDTLY010000400.1:0-3405 GCA_039934535.1 Casimicrobiaceae bacterium
GATACGCCTTCAGCGTCTCGAGGCACCGCGTCGCGTGTTCGGCATAGCCGATCTCGTCGTGCCGCTCCTTGTTGGGCAGCTCGATCGAGTAAACGCAGTGCGGGATGTGCGCGAGGATACTCGCGACGTCGATCCCGCCCTCGCCGACGTAGAGGCGCGCTTCGCGCAGGATGCGGATCATCTCGGCGCGTTCGGTGGGGATCTCGGCCGGGGCGTCGCACAGGTGGGCGAAGTGGAACCACTCGCGCGGCACCGCATCCAGGTCGGAAGGGTTGTCGCGGGCGCGGTGGAAGTGGTGCATGTCGACCATCAGTCCCGCGTTGCTCCGGTGGACGGTGTGCAGCACGTCCATCGCCTGAGCGAGGTTGGCCACGGCGGCGATCGGGACGTATTCGAGGTCGACCGTCAGCCCGAACGGCTTCGCGAGATCGCAGATCTCAGCGAATTTCTCGATGTAGAACTCGCGTTCGCCGCCCCAGATGCTCGACAGAACGGCCTTGGCGCCGAGCTCGGCGGCGACCTCCATCGCCGGCAGGTATTTCGTCGGATGCAGGCCCTCGTAGACGCGGGCGAGCTCGATGTCGTGGACGCGGACGCCGGTCGCGGCGAGCGCTGACTTGGTCTGCTTCAGCATCTGCGGGTTGTCGGCGAGCGCGTAGTTGGGCTCGCCGGGCAGGCCCATGAAGATCGGACGGATACTGACGTAGTCATAACCCGCGCGTGCCGCGATGTAGGTCATCTCCGGCGGCGGGCAGCCGAGCACCGTCAGGTGGGCCAGGGAAAATTCCTGCTTCATGCTGTGCGCCCCTCGCGCGTCAATCGCCGGTGCTCGCGTGATGCACTTTCTTGCCCGGCGAATAGATGTCCATGATGTTCCAGTGGCCCGCGGTCGGTACCGGCACGTTCTGCATGTGCACGTCGATGACGACCGGGCGCTTCGACTTGATCGCCTTCTCGAGCGCCGGCTTGAACTCGGCCGCGGAGGACACCTTGACGCCGTCGATGCCGTACGCGCGCGCGATGGCCGCGTAGTCGGGCGACCAGGGCTTGCCGTTTTTCTCGAACACGGTCGCGAACGTCGTGTCGTAGTGCGCCTTCTCGAGGCCGGCGATCGTGCCGAACGCGCAGTTGTTCATGATCACCCAGACGACCGCGATGTCTTCCTCGAATGCGGTGGCTAGCGCCGCCGGATTCTGGCCGAATCCGCCGTCGCCGATCAGGGCGACGACGACGCGGTCGGGCCTGGCGACCTTGGCACCCAGCGCCGCCGGCGAGCCGAAGCCCATGGTCGCGTAACCGCCCGGGGTGAAGATGCTGCCCGGTTCAAAGATCGGGAACTGCTGTCCGACACCGTTCTTGTTCCATCCCACGTCGGTGCAGATCAGCGCGTTGCGCGGCAGCACGGCGCGCAGGTCGGCGAGGATGCGCTCCGGCCGCATCGGCCAGGCGTCGCTCTCCATGGCTTTCCGGTTGCCGGCGACGAACGCTTTGCGGTTGTCCGCCATCGCAGCGAGCAGTACCGGACGTTTGACGCCCTTGGGCACGAGCTCCCGGGCGACGCGGTTCAGCACGCGCAGCGCTTCCTTGAGATCGGCGACGGCGCCGATGGCGACCGGATAATTGCGGCCGATCTCCGCCGGATCGATGTCGATCTGGATCAGCCGCGTCGGCGGGATGTTGAACGTGTACTCGTCTTCCCACGAGCTGCAATCGGCCTCGGAAAAGCGGGTGCCGAGCGCCAGGATCCAATCGGCACCGCGGCACTTGTCGTTGATGAATTTCGTTCCCCAGAACCCGGTCATCCCGAGGATCAGCGGGTGGTCATCCGGCAGCGCGCCCTTGCCCATCAGCGTGTGCGCGACCGGCAGCGACAGGTGCTCGGCGAGCTCGCGCATCTCGGTCGCGGCGTCGGCGAGCAGGATGCCGCCGCCGACATAGAGCAGGGGCGTCTTCGCCGCCAGGAGCTGCCGGACGATCTTCGCGGCGACCTCGTCGTCGAGCGACGGCTTGTGCAGGGCCTTGGTGTTGGCGAGAACGCGTGTCCACAGCGCGATGTCGATCTCCTTGGAGAAGATGTCCATCGGCACGTCGACCAGCACCGGCCCGGGACGACCGCTCTCCGCTAGCGCGAAGGCCTTTTCGATGATCTCGGGGAACAGGTGCGCGGAATCCACGCGCCACGCGCGCTTGACGAACGGACGGTAAATCTCGTATTGCGACGCGTCCGCGTGCAGGTTGACTTCCTGGTGCGGATGCTTGCCGTAATAGTGGGACGGCACGTCGCCGGCGATCACCACCATCGGGATCGAGTCGAGCGCCGCGTTGGCCACGCCGGTCGCCGCGTTGGTGAGCCCGGGGGAGAGATGCGTCAGCAAGACGGACGCCTTGTTCGTCGCCCGCGCGTAGCCGTCGGCCGCGTGCGCGGCGATCTGCTCGTGCCGCGTGTTGATGAACTTGATCTTCCTGCTCTTCGACAGCGCGGCCAGCACCGCGATGTTGGTGTGGCCGCACAGTCCGAAGATGTGCTTGACGCCGCGAGCTTCGAGGTACTTGACGAGCTGGTTTGCAATCTGGTCAGTCTTCATGGATTCCTCTTCCCATTTCGTGAGGCGGACCGCGCGGCCGCGGGCAATGGTGTTGCGCAGCGTCGGCGCCGTCTTAGGCCGCGCCGTCGAGCGGCGGGCTGCGGCGGGACGGTCCCGTGTACCGATACGGAATGGACGTCGGCATCGGTCCCTTGATCCGGCCACCCTGCTGTTTCTGCTCCCACGCGTGGGCGAGGATGCCGACTGCTCGCGACAGGATGAAGATGCCGCGCCCGAGTTCCGGCTCGAAGCCCAGCTCGCAATACACAATGGCGGTGACGCCGTCGATGTTCATCGGAATCGGCTTGCCCTGGCCTCCGGCAAGCGCGGCTTCGACGGCGCGACCGATGCGCGCGAACCTCCCGTTGACGACCCCGCGAGCCTGCGCGTCGTCGACGAGCTTCAGCAGCCTGGGTGCGCGCGGGTCCAGCGGATGGAAGCGATGGCCGAAGCCTGGAACGATCTTCTGCCCGGCGTCGCGGCGCGCCTTCAGCAACGCGACCGTCGCGCGCGCGGGATCGGTCTCGTCGCCCATCTCCGCCGCGATGGCGTGATAGAACTCCATGCACTGCTGCCCGGCGCCGCCGTGGATGTCGTCCAGCGCATTGATCGCGGAGGCCATCGCGCCGTTGACCGGCAAGCCGCAGGTCACTGCCATCCGCGATATGCAGATCGACGGCGCCTGCGGGCCGTGGTCGACGGCGGCGACCATCGTCGCTTCAAGAAGCTCGGCCTGTGCCCGCGTCGGCAGCTCGCCGCGCAGCATCAGCCACACCATCTCGGGAAAGCCGATCGTGCCGATCAGCTCTTCGATCGGGTA
>JBDTLY010000401.1:0-3365 GCA_039934535.1 Casimicrobiaceae bacterium
GTCGTATCCGAAACGTAGGCCGAGCTGTTGGCGCCGGTGACAACCACGCCGGTCGGGCTGCCGGACACGTGCGAGCTCACGAGCGTGACGAGCGTGACGGGCGACGCTGCGCCGGTCTGCGTCGCGCTGACGCCGGCGGTGCTGTTGTCCGAAATCGTGCAGTCGCGCACTTCTATCGACGCCGTCTTGGTCGCGGTCGGGGGCGCCACCACGATGCCGGTGCCGCCGCCGCTCATCGTCGAAAGATGGACCGTGCCCACGGTGCTGTCCTGGAAAAAGGCGCCGATGCCATTGCGAGCGAATATGGTGCTTTCGACGCTGACGGTAAGCAACCCGGACGATGCGCCAAATACGGCGCCGACACCGTTGTCGTGTAACGTCGAATTGGACAGATAGAGACTGCTGGTCGCGCCGACACCAGCAGCGAGGCCCGCGGTGGGGAAATTGGTCACGACCACGTTGTCGATGTAGAGCGCACTGCCGGCGACGAAGGAGATGCCGGTCGTTCCGCCCAGGCTGTTGATCGTGAGCCCGCGCAGCGTGACCTTGCCCCCGGGCGCGTTCACCGTGAGGCCGGTGCCGGAGAACACCGACACGCCAGCGTAGATGCCCGGCGGGGCGATGATCGAGACAGGTTGGCCGATCGTCGCCGGTCCATAGCCCGCGGAATCGAGGACGATGACCTCGCCTCCCGAGAGCGTCTGGCCGATCGCGATGTTGAACGAACGGCAAGGCGCGGCCAGGCTGCAGGCAGCGGCATCGCTGCCGAAGGAGGCAACGAACGTGCGTTGAGACGCCACGGCCGCCGCATCGGTGACGATCCCGCCCGCCAACGCGGCCGTCAGTGCGAGTTGAGTGAGGATATGACGCTTGGACATGGTCTTACTCCTGCGCTGGGTTCGCATCACTGTCTCGACACGTTCGCCGAGAACGCTCCGTTGGTGCCATTGCGGGTGACCCGGTTGTCGCCGAGGGAAACCGCGGTGCCGGTGGCGGTCGTTATCCCGGTCGTATTGTGCACGATGGTCGAGTCGGAAACATATTTGGCGTCGCGGGCACGGACGTGTATTGCACACGTTGTGACGGCAACGGTAAACGCGCTCCGCACCTCGACAGTGCGAAACGACGCGACCGGCGTGCGGTCGCGTCAGTCGATGCGGCGATTCGCCGTCAGAGCTTGAGGACGGTCGACGTGAACGCTGCGCTCGCGCCGTTGTTGGCGACGGCGTTGTCTTGTGCCGTTTGCGCGGTGCCGCCGGTGACGAGCGCCACGCCCGACGCGTTGCGTGAGATCGTGTTGTCGCTGCAGTAGACGGGATTGGCGACGGCCAGCACGCCGGTGTTGTTGCCCGTGATCAGCACGCTGATGAGACTCACGAACGCCGGCGCCCCGGCATTTGCGCCGGATTGCACACCGTTGGTTGTATTGTTGGCGACGAGCGAGTTCCAGACCTCGAACGACGACGTCTTGCCGGCGGTCGAAGGGTCGGCGGCAATGCCGACCGTGCCGTCGGTAAAGGTGGACCCTTCGATGACGCCCGCCGTGCCGTCGCGCAGTTCGAGGCCGACCGTATTGCGCTCGAACGCCGTCTTTTCGATCTCGACCGTCAGCGTTCCCGACGACGCGCTGCCGGTCAGGCCGCTGGAGCTGTCGCGCAACGCCGCCTCGCGGATGTTGAGCGTGCCCGAGGCTGTGAGATTCGCGCGAATGGCCGCCGACGCACCGGTCAGCGAAAATCCGGAGACGATGATGTTGTCGAGATAGAGGCGGGCGCCCGAGACGTAGTCGATGCCGATGTTGCCGCCAAGGCTGTTGATGGTGAGCCCACGCAGCTTGACGATGCCGGCGCCCGCGCTAACCGTAATTCCCGTGCCGTTCAGCACCGATACCCCCGCGTACACACCCGCCGGTGCGATGATCGAGACCGCCTGCGCAATCGTGACCGGCCCGTACCCCGCCGAGTCAAGCACGATGACCTCGCCGCCGGGGCTCGTTTGGGTGATCGCAGCGCCAAAAGAACGGCAGGGGGCGGCGAGACTGCAGGCGGCGGCGTCGCTGCCGTTGGACGCGACGAACGTGCGCTGCGCCACGGCCGAGGCGCTGGTGGCGAAGAATGACAGCGCGATGGCAAGCGCGAGTTGCGGGATGCGTGAGGTGATGGTCATGGCGTTTTCCTCGAAGGCGTGGGTGCTCATCGTCGGTCTCCCGCTCACGTTCTCGGAACGGTCGACGTGAAGCTGCCGGGCGTTCCATTGTTGTAGAGGCGATTCAGCGTGCCGGAGGTGATCGTGCCGCCGGTGCCCGACAACCCGGTCTGGTTGCGGGTGATCGTCGAATCGGTCAGGAAGACGTTGCCGCCGGCTGCCGCCGTGACCCCGGTCGTGTTGCCCGAGATCATCGTCGACGACGCGCTCACGTTGGCGGTTCCGGTACCGCTTTGTGCCTGGATCCCGGTCGTGTTGCCGGAAATCGTCGACTCCACGAAATCGACCCGCGTGAGCGCGCCTGCCACGGTCGGCGCCAGAAGCGCGCCGGTAGTGCCACCGGACAGCGTAGTCCCGCGAATTTCGCCGTGCGCACTGAAGCTCGTGAAGCGCACGCCCGTGGTGTTGCCATCGAAATTCGAATTGGCGACGACGACCTTGAGGGTTGCCGTGGTGCCGCCGGTCGTTCCGAAGGTCGCGCCGATGCCGTTGCCACGGAAGAACGAATCGTGGATCTGCACGGTTCCGGTCGCGGCGGCAAGGACATTGAGGCCCGCGGTCGGGAATCCGTTCACGACCACGCTGTCGAGGTAGAGCGAATCGCCCGACTGATAGTCGATGCCGGTAGTGCCGCCGAGCGCGTTGATCGTCAGTCCTCGCAGTGTCACCTTGCCGACGACCGGATTGACGACGACACCGGTGCCGGAAAGTACCGACACGCCCGCATAGACACCCGGCGGCGCGATGATCGACACCGGCTTGGTGATGACGACCGGGCCGTAGCCCGCGGAGTCGAGCACGACGACCTCGCCGCCGCTCGTTGTCTTGACGATCGCCGCGCCGAACGAGCGGCAGGGCGATGCCAGCGAGCAGACATTGAGATCGTTGCCGTTCGACGCGACGAACGTCCGCTGCGCGGTCGACGACGGTGCAGTGCAGCCCGGAAACTTGAACGAGCCGATCCGCGTATGCCAATTGCCGATCGTGCCGTTGGCCTGGCTGTCGTAGTACTCGTTCGTGTACCAGAACGTGCAGTCGTCGACCGGATCGAGACTCATCGCCGAATAATCGCCCCAGCGGTCGCAAGGCCCGCCGCAGCTGTTGGTCTGCGAACCCAGACCGGCGATGAGCTGGACCTCTGTCTGCGGCAGCGTGTTCGG
>JBDTLY010000402.1:0-3362 GCA_039934535.1 Casimicrobiaceae bacterium
GATCAAGCCGATCGAGCGGTTCTACCAGGATATCCCGGAAGCCGCCGCGTACACGGCGATCTCGGGTTTCCCGACGGTGGTCGACGGCAACGCGGTGCTGCGGCTGAAGCCGTGGGAAGAGCGGAAAAAGAAGCAGCAGCAGATCACCGACGAGATGCGGCCGAAGATGGCGACGATCCCCGGCGCAATTGCATTTGCGATCAATCCGCCATCGCTCGGCCAGTCGTTCCGCTCGACGCCGGTCGAATACGTGATCATGTCGCAGGTGCCGTACGCTGAACTGCAGCGCATCGTCGACCGTTTTCTCGACGAGGCCCGCAAGTATCCGGGCGTCCTCAACCTGCAGACCGACCTTCGGCTCAACACGCCCGAAGTGCGCGTCACGATCAACCGCGACAAGCTCTCCGACATCGGCATCGGGGTGGACACCGTCGGCCGCACCCTGGAAACGATGCTGGGCGGCCGCCAGGTCACGCGCTTCAAGAAGGACGGCGAGCAGTACGACGTGATCGTGCAGGTGGCGCCGCTCGACCGCTCATCGCCGGCGGACATCCGCGACACCTACGTCCGTGCCCGCGACGGCGGCATGGTCCAGCTGTCGAACCTGGTCGAGGTCCGCGAGGGTGTGGCGCCACAGTCGCTCAACCACTTCAACCGGCTGCGCGCGGTCAAGGTCACGGCGACGCTCGCGCCTGGGTACGCGATCGGCGAGGCGCTGCAGGCGATGAACGAGGCGGCGAAGCGCGTGCTGCCCAACACCGCGCAAACCGACCTCGACGGCCAGTCGCGCGAGTTCCGGTCCTCCGGCGGCGAGATCTACTTCACGTTCGTGCTGGCGCTGATGTTCATCTATCTCGTGCTCTCAGCGCAATTCGAGAGCTTCAAGCACCCATTCGTCATCATGCTGAGCGTGCCGCTGTCGATGACGGGGGCGCTGTTCACGCTGTGGCTCGCGGGCGGGACGCTCAACATCTACAGCCAGGTTGGGCTCGTGACTTTGGTCGGCCTCATCACCAAGCACGGGATCCTGATCGTCGAGTTCTCGAATCAGCTGCGGGCCAAGGGTGAGCCGTTGTTCGACGCAGTCATCGACGCCACGACGCTCCGGCTGCGGCCGATCCTGATGACGACCGGGGCCATGGTCCTGGGCGCGATGCCGCTGGCGCTCGCGACCGGCGCCGGCGCCGAATCGCGGACGCAGATCGGCTGGGTCATCGTCGGCGGGATGACGTTCGGGACCTTCCTTACGCTGTTCGTCGTACCGACCGCCTATACCCTCCTTGCCGGCCGTCGCCGCACCGTGGCGGACGCGCCGCCTGCCGCGTTGCAGCCGCAGCCGGGGCACGCCGACTGACCGGCGGCGCAAAGGTGGCGGCAGGCCGTATTTGCAATAGAATCGTCACTACAAGAAGGCAAACTGCACGAAGGCAGACTGCCCGTTCCGTATCATTCCCGAGGAGGAGTTCCATGAAGTCCCGCTCGCGCATCATCCGCTTCGCGGCGGCGCTGGCCGTCGCCGCGCTCCCGCTCACGTATTCCGCAGGCGCGTCCGCGGTAACCGAAATCCAGTGGTGGCACTCGATGACCGGCGCCAACAACGACCGCATCAACGTGCTCGCCAAGCGCTTCAACGAGAGCCAGCGCGACTACAAGGTGACGGCGGTCTACAAGGGCCAGTACGACGAGTCGATGACCGCCGCCGTGGCGGCGTATCGCGCCGGCAACGCACCGGCGCTGCTGCAGGTCTTCGAGGTCGGCACGGCGACGATGATGTCGGCCAAGGGCGCCATCAAACCGGTGTACGAGGTGATGGCGGCCGCCGGCGAGAAATTCGATCCCAAGACCTATGTGCCCGCCGTCGCCGGCTATTACACGAACACCAAGGGGCAGATGCTCTCGTTCCCGTTCAACAGCTCGACGACCGTGTTCTATTACAACAAGGACGCGTTCGAGAAGGCCGGCCTCGACCCGAACCAGCCTCCGGCGACGTGGCAGGGCGTCGTCGCCGCCGCCGCGAAGATCAAGGCGGCGGGCGTGCTGCCGTGCTCGTTCACGACCGGATGGCAGTCGTGGGTGCAGCTCGAGAGCTTCAGCGCGTGGCATAACGTTCCCTTCGCGTCCGAGCAGAACGGCTTCGCTGGCATCAAACCCAAGCTCTTATTCAACGGCCCGCTGCAGGTACGGCACATTTCCAACATGCAGGAATGGCTGAAGAAGGGCTATTTCACTTATGCCGGGCGCAAGAACGAGCCGGAGGCCAAGTTCTACAGCGGCGAGTGCGCGATGATGACGACGTCGTCCGCGGCTTACGGCACCGTGAAGCAGAACGCGAAGTTCAAGTTCGGCATCGCGCCGCTCCCGTATTACGCCGACGTCGCGGGCACGCCGCAGAACACGATCATCGGCGGCGCGAGCCTGTGGGTGATGGGCAAGAAGTCGAAGGAAGAGTACAAGGCGGTGGCGAAATTCCTGACCTTCCTGTCCAAGCCGGAGATCCAGGCCGAGTTCCACCAGGCCACCGGGTACCTGCCGATCACGATGGCGGCCTACGAGCTGACCAAGCAGTCGGGCTTCTACGACAAGAACCCCGGCACCGACGTGTCGGTCAAACAGATGATCGTCAAGACGACGGACAAGTCGCGCGGCGTGCGCCTCGGCAATTTCGTGCAGATCCGCACGATCATCGACGAGGAGCTGGAAGACGTCTGGAACGGCAAGAAGACGGCCAAGGCCGCGCTCGATTCCGCCGTCGCGCGCGGCAACGAGCAGATCGCGAAGTTCGCGCGGACCGCGAAGGAATGAAGGAAGCGTCGTCATTCCCGCGCAGAGCTTGTCCTCGAGTGGGGTAGTCGGGGACGGGAATCCAGTGTCTTTCGGTAAACGCCACTGGGTCCCCGCCTGCGCGGGGACGACGCTTTTGAGTTGCACCCCGCTTTCGTCCCGGCTCTGAGCGAGGGTACGCCATGGCAATGGAAAAGCGCGCCAGGTTCCGGTCGCCGTGGCTGCCGTATGCGCTGCTGGCGCCGCAGATCGCCGTCACCATCGTCTTCTTCTTCCTGCCGGCGGGTGAGGCCGTCTATTACTCGGCGCACATCCAGAACGCGTTCGGCGGCAACCTGGAGTTCGTCGGGCTCGACAATTTCCGCGAGCTCTTCAACGACCAGCTGTACGTCAATTCGTTTCGCGTCACCGCCATGTTCTCGGCGCTGGTCGCCGTCCTCGGACTCGCCATTTCGCTGGTGCTCGCCGTGTTCGCCGACCGCATCCTCCGCGGCGCCACGGTCTACAAGACGCTGCTCATCTGGCCGTACGCGGTGGCGCCGGCAATCGCCGGCGTGCTGTGGATGTTCCTGTTCAACCCG
>JBDTLY010000403.1:0-3357 GCA_039934535.1 Casimicrobiaceae bacterium
GAGCTGACGCTCGCGGATTGCGACTGGGTGCGCAATGCGCCGTCCTTCGGGCGCGATCGTCACAAGTGATGTCGCGGCCGCCTGCTGCAATACCCGATAGCGGACCGCCGAACGGATGTGGGCACCGCTTTCCACGTACATCAGTTCGAGACTGTCACCCGCGCCGGGCATCAAGACTCCGGCGCGCCCAGAGGCGAAGTCCTGGAGCCATGTAAACGGGCGATCCGCGAGCGGCTGCACGGCGATCTCGCCCGCGGTGTCGCGATACAGCTCGACCGTATGGGTGGCGGACCAACGAAATGGAACCGGGCCCGCGTTCCCAGTCGTGGCGAAGGCGGTGCACGACAAGTAGGCGGCGATGCCAAGCGTGGAGAGCGCCGCGTCGAACTCCTTGCGCATCAATGTACCGCGGTGCGATTCAGGCGCACGGCGAGCCAGGCATCGATCTGGTTCCATACGGGTGGGTCGAAATCGAAGCCACCCTTGAAATGTGACATGTCGTGCGGACACGTGCGGCACTCGGGGGAACCGATCGTGGATTGCATAATGTGCCCGCGGTCCGGATACAGAACGAAGGTTGTGTCACGCTCGATTCCCTGGTATGCGGCGCGCGCCGCAGCCAGACTCGCGAGCGAATTGATGTGGTGATCCTCGCGTCCGTAGAGCCGCAAAACGGCGGCGTGTGAGGCGTGGATATACGGCAGCGGATCGTGGTTGTTCCGGTAGTGTGCCAGCGTCGTGGCCGACAGAGAATCCGTCGTTGGCTCCCAACGCGGCCACTCGAGGAGCTTGAACCAGGGCCGTTCGAGCGCGACCTTCCAACGGGCGGAGAAATCCGCCGGTTTTTCTCCGGTCGCGTAGTAGTGCCAGAGAACGCGGCGCAGGTCGGTGATCTCGGCGATGTCCTGTTCGCTCGAGCCCTTCTCGCGCAATTGCCAGGCGCGTTCGTTCAGATTCTCCTCGTGAGTCGTCAGAGCTGGATCCGAAACTAAAACAGCCAGACGCACCGCCGGTTCGCGGGCCGCGACGATCGTCGCCGTCCAGCCGCCCTGGCTCACGCCCCACACCGCCAGGAACGTCGAATCCACATCGGCGCGTTTGCACGCTGCATGTAACACCGAGCGGCCATCCGCGGCGATTTGATCGAGTGACTTCTCCTCATCCCAAAGGCCGCTCGACTCG
Organism: Casimicrobiaceae bacterium; assembly: GCA_039934535.1. GTDB lineage: Bacteria > Pseudomonadota > Gammaproteobacteria > Burkholderiales > Casimicrobiaceae > CAIWHR01. The sequence goes on from JBDTLY010000403.1 coordinate 1,183, forward strand.
CCTTCGCCACGCCGGTCGAAAATTACGGCGACGAAGCCGCGTGCCGCAAAGTGTGCCGCGAACTTGGAATACATCGCGCGCGATGCGCGCTCGGAGCCCGGCAGCAGCAGCATGAGCGGCGACCGGCCGGGGTGTGCAGACGGGAACACGCTCGCGGCGAGCGAATCGTGTCCCACCCTGACGTAGATTGTTTCAACTGCAGCAGCGCTCGTGGCGCCGAGGGCCACCACTACGACCCCAGCAACGAGGGTTCGAGCCTCGCGTCCGGCATGCAGAATGGCGCGGTGGAAGGTCGTTTTCATGAAGCGAGGATAGACCCGGCGGCCGCCTCGGTCTTGGATCCAGGTCGCAGGTCGCCGCGATTTGGCACCCCGCGGCGTTGCTTTCGGAGCGCTCCCGGCGACCAGCCCGTGAGGGCTCGGAAAACCCGGTTCATATGGCTCTGATCGGCGAACCCGCATCCGAAGGCGATCTCGACGAGCGGCGCGTCGGTCGCGAGCTGCTCCCAAGCGCGCCGCAAGCGTTCACGCAGAATCCAGGCGCTGGGCTCGAGGCCGAGATCGTGACGGAAAGCGCGATGCAGCGTCGAACGGTGGCGGCCGGTGTTCGTGGCCCACTGGGTGACGGCGTTCGAATCGAGCGGTTCCGATTCCAGCTCTGCGACGAGGTCGCGAACCCAAGGCACGGCTCTGCCGTCGTGGCTGGCACGTGCGTGGGCCGCGAGCGCCCAGCGCTCGAGCTGCACGAGCTCCGGTGCCGTCGGATCGGCCGCGATGTGCTGCAGTGCAATGCGTGCCGGCCGGTCGTCGACATCCAGGCGCGCGCCCAAGGCAAGAGGCCGGACGCCTTGCAGGCTCCCGACAAGGCCTGCGAACCCACCCGGTGCAAACTGCAGACGCAAATGTTCGGCGCCGGCACTCCAACGCAGCTCACCGGGGCCGCGTTCGTCCAGGGAACCGCCGCTCGTCGCCGCGAATGCGCCGCGGACCGTGAAGCCAAAATGCGGCGTTACATGGAGCGTCTCGACACTCCATTCTTGGGTGACTTCGACGCACTCCAGCGTCAGGTGCCCGCAACGTACAGCGTGGCGGGGCAGTGTTTCGCTCGTGTCCCAGCGGTCAGGACCCTCTTCAGGCTCCGGGCTCGATCGCATGTTCCTTTGACGTGAAATCGCCCTCGAGGGTTGGAATGGGTCCTTCTTGGGTGGTCACTTCCCAAGCTTTGCGAGCGCCTTCTTGGCCTCTTCGAGTTTGGGGTCGAGTGCCAAGGCTTGGGTGTACTCGGCCTTGGCAGACACCGGATCCGCCCGGTGTTCGTCGATCATTCCGAGGCGGAAGTGGGCGCCGGCGTAAGGCGGTTGCCGGGGTTTCGGCGGCAGCGTGAGGTATTTGCGCAGCGCCGACTCGCCCTCATCCAAGTTCTGACCGGAAAGCGCCGCCGTCTTGCCGAGTTGATACAGCGCTCCCGTCTCGTCCGGGTGTTTCGCGAGCGCTTCGTGCAGCAGCGCCACGGCGTCATCCCATTTCTTCTGTTGCTGGAGCAACGTCGCGAGCTGAATGAGTGGCGAGATGCTGTCGGGGTCGCTCGCAACGAGGGCGCGGAGGGCGGTTTCTGCGGCCGTTGGATTCTTGTCGTGCATGGCCAGGCCGGCCATTTCGAACCCGGCGCGATACGGGCTGATGGCGCGGATCGCCTCGATCTCCGCCTTCGCCTTGTCGTGGCTTCCACCCATGACGCCCGGCGCCGTCAGGTAGAAGCTGACCATGTCGGAATGTGCTTCGAGATTGTTCGGATCGAGGGCGATCGCGCGCTCCCACTCCGCCTTTGTTTTCTTGGCGAGGCCGGGTTGTTTGATGAAGCTCGCATGCTGCGCTTTTTCGCCGTAGGCACGCCCGAGCCACAGATGCAGTTCGGAACTGGTGTCCGCGGCGACGGTGGCTTGCTCGAAGTACTTCGCAGCTTGGTCGAAGTGTTCTTGGACCATCGCGATGCGCCCGAGCCAATAGGTCGCGCGGACGTTGCCCTGCTTGGCGAGGGGCGTGAAAATCGTCATGGCGGGCTCGAAGTCGCGCGCTTCGAACAGGCGCACGCCGTCCGCAAGCTCGTCGGTTTGGGCGTCGACCGGCTGGGGCGAGCCGGCGAGCGCGAGCACCGACGCGATCGCGACCAGGAGCC
>JBDTLY010000404.1:0-3350 GCA_039934535.1 Casimicrobiaceae bacterium
TGCCGCGATTGCCGTGACCAACGATTCCGGGTTGATGCATTCAGCGGCGGCGGTCAGCGCTCCGCTCGTCGCGCTGTTCGGCTCGACGACGCCGGTGTACACGCCGCCGCTGTCGGTCACGGCGACCGTCGCGCGCATCGATATCGCCTGCAGTCCGTGCTTCAAGCGCGAATGTCCGCTCGGGCACTTCAAGTGCATGCGCGATCTCGCCCCGCGCGCCGTGTATGATCTCTCGCAGATGGTCCTGCTGTCGGAGCCGGGCGACGGCCCGCCGTCATCCGATTCCTGATCGCGCAACGCCAACAGTAGCGGGAAGGCGATGGCCAAGGCCCGAACACCGCAGATCTACACGACCCCGTCCGACGTCGCGCTCGCGTTCTACCACGCGTTCGAGGCGCGCGACATCGACGCGATGATGGCGACGTGGGCCGAGGACGAGGACATCGTCTGCGTACATCCGGGTGGCACGCGAATGGTCGGCTATGACGCGGTCAGAGCCGGCTGGGAGCAGTTGTTTTCGAGCGACACGCGCCTCGCGTTCCGCCTCGACCAGGTCGTGGTGATCGAAACGGTCGGCCTCGCGATGCAGAGCGCAGTCGAGCACATCACGCTCGGCACCGACGGCAGCCCGCGCGGCGCGGCAATCTGCACCAACGTCTTCCTGCGCACGCCGTCGGGCTGGCGGCTCGTGATGCACCATGCCTCGCCTGCGCCGGTGGTGCCGACGTCGGAGCCGACAGGCCCATTGCACTAGCCTGTTCCGCCGACCGTCAGTCCTTCGATTTTCAGCGTCGGCTGCCCCACGCCGACCGGCACGCTCTGGCCGTCCTTGCCGCAGGTGCCGATGCCCGAGTCCATCTCCAGGTCGTGGCCGACCATCGACACCTTGGTGAGCGCGTCGGGGCCGTTGCCGATCAGCGTCGCGCCCTTGACGGGATACACGAGCTTGCCGTTCTCGATCTTCCACGCTTCCGCCGCCGAGAACACGAACTTGCCGCTCGTGATGTCGACCTGCCCGCCGCCGAAGTTGACCGCATAGAGGCCGTCCTTGACCGACGCGAGGATCTCCGCGGGGTCGTGCGTGCCGGCCAGCATGATCGTGTTGGTCATCCGCGGCATTGGCAGCGACGCAAACGATTCGCGCCGGCCGTTCCCCGTGGGCCGCACGCCCATCAGCGCGGCGTTGAGTCGATCCTGCATGTAGCCCTTCAGGATGCCGTCCTCGATCAGGACCGTGCGCTGGGTCGGGTTGCCTTCGTCATCGATGTTGAGCGAACCGCGGCGCTCGTGAATGGTCCCGTCGTCGACGACAGTGATGCCCTTCGCGCCGACGCGCTCGCCGACGCGGCCGGAGAAGGCGCTCGTCCCCTTCCGGTTGAAGTCACCTTCGAGTCCGTGCCCGATGGCCTCGTGCAACAGGATGCCGGGCCAGCCGTGACCCAGCACGACCGTCGTGGTGCCGGCCGGTGCCTCGCGGGCGCGCAGGTTGAGCAGCGCCTGATCGACCGCGAGTCCCGCGTAGCGCTCGAGCACCGCGTCGGTGAAATAGCCGTAGTCGAAGCGTCCGCCGCCGCCGGCCGAGCCCTGCTCCCGCCGGCCGTTTTCCTCGACGATGACCGTGAGCGACACCCGCACGAGCGGACGCACGTCGGCGGCCATGAATCCGTCGCTGCGCGCGACCAGCACCGCCTCATATTCGCCCGCGAGCGACGCCATGACCTGAGTGACGCGCGCGTCGCGGTCGCGCGCCATGCGTTCCAGCCGCTCGAGCAGCGCGACCTTCGCTTCCTCGCTCAGCGAGCGGACGGGATCCTGCGGCGAATAAAGGGCATGCGCCCCGGAGACACGCGCAATCGCGGTGTGCGACGACTGCCCCTGCCGGCCGATCGCGCGCGTGGCGATCGCCGCTTCGTCGAGAGCAGCGAGGCCGATGTCGTCCGAATACGCGAACGCCTGCTTGTCGCCGTGCACGGCGCGAATGCCGACGCCGCGATCGATCGAGAACGCGCCCGACTTGACGATGCCCTCTTCCAGGCTCCAGCTCTCCATCCGCGAGTACTGGAAATAGAGGTCGGCGAAATCGACCTCGTGCGTGTGGATCGACGCCAGCACGCGCGACAGGTGCGCGTCGTCGAGACCCGCGGGTTCCAGCAGCAGGCGTCGCGCCTCGGCGACCAGCGGACCGGCGACGCCGGGGATTGACATGTCGTTCACGGAATTCCTTCGTTGCGGGTGCGCGCGATTCGCGAGGGCGCGATCGGGCGAAAGGACGTATTGTCGGCGGTTCGCCCGCACCCCGGCAAGCGTTCTATATCCTTGCGCCGCGCATGGCCTTAGGCCTTTGCGTCGGCAACGCCACGGCCCAGGTAGGTGGCCGCGACACGCGGGTTGTCCGCCAGCTCGCTGCTGCGCCCTTCGATCGCGAGTTCACCGGTCTCGAGCACGTAGCCATAGTCGGCCACCTGCAGCGCCGCGCGCGCATTCTGCTCGACCAGCAGGATCGAGACCCCCGTCGCGCGGAGCGCCGAGACGATGTTGAACACCTCGCGGACGATGAGCGGCGCGAGTCCGAGCGACGGCTCGTCCAGCATCAGGAGCTTCGGCCGGCCCATCAACGCGCGTCCCATCGCCAGCATCTGCCGTTCGCCGCCCGAGAGCGTGCCCGCGAGCTGCTCGCGGCGCTCCGCGAGCCGCGGGAACTGCCGATAAACCTCCGCAAGCGTCTCCTTCCAGGCGCGGTCCCCCGTGCGCGCCCGCTGGAATGCGCCCAGTTCGAGGTTGTCCGCGACGCTCATCGCGGCAAAGAGCTCGCGCCGCTCGGGGACGAGGATCAGCCCGCGCGCGACACGCTGCTCGACCGAGAGCGGGGCCGCGGACTCGCCAAGCCAGGCGACATCGCCGCGTGACGGCAGCAACCCCATCACCGCGGCGAGGAGCGTCGTCTTGCCGGCGCCGTTGGGGCCGATCACGCTGACGATGGTTCCCGGCGCCACAACCAGCGACACGTCGTGGACCGCCTCGACCTTGCCGTAGGCGACGTGCAGATGGCGGACTTCGAGCAACGGCGTCATCGCGGGCTCACACGCCACCGAGATAGGCTTCGAGCACGACGGGATTGCGCTGGATCTCCGCGGGAACGCCTTCCGCAAGCTTTTCGCCGAAGTCCATGACCACGAGGCGGTCGGTGAGTCCCATGACGAAATCCATGTCGTGCTCGACCAGCAGCACCGTCATCCCCTCCCCTCGCAACTGCCGCAGCAGCGCCGCGAGCTCCTGCTTTTCGAGAAAGCGCAGCCCGGCGGCGGGCTCGTCGAGAAGCAGCAATGCCGGGTCGGACGCGAGCGCGCGCG
>JBDTLY010000405.1:0-3341 GCA_039934535.1 Casimicrobiaceae bacterium
GCTCGATGAACGGCGTCATGACGAGGATCACGAAGGGCGCCGCGGGAATGAGGTTGGCGATGATCACGCCCCAGATCGTCCCGGCGAGATGCATCTGGTAGAGCACCGTGGCGAGCGGAATGCCATAAGTGATCGGCGGCACCATCAGCGGCAGCAGGAACAGCAGCATCAACGCCCGCTTGCCGCGAAATTCGCGGCGCGCCAGCGTGTAGGCGGCCGGCACGCCGATCAGCAGCGCGAGGAACACCACCGACAGAACGACCTGCACCGTGACCCACAGCACGTCGCCCAGCTGGAATTCCTTCCACGCCGCCGAGTACCATGTCGTGGTCCACCCCTCGGGAAGGAAAGTCCCGAGCCAGCGCTTGGCGAACGAGCTCACGGCGACGGCAGCGATCATCAGTCCGATGTTGACGACGAACAGCGTCATCAGGCCTAGCAACAAGCCTCGCCAGGCGCGATCGAACCAGTGGCCGGAAGGCTTCACCCCTTGCCTCCTGACACCGGCCCGCGATAGAAGACATTGCGCAGGCTCAGGACCGCAGCGACGATGATGAGCTGCACGAAGCCCATGATCATCGCGATGGCCGACGCGAGCGAATAATCGTACTGCTCGAACGCGGCCTCGTACGCGGCAATCGAAATGACGCGCGTGGGACCGGCCGGCGACCCCAGCAGCACGGCGGATGGAAACACCGAAAACGCCTGCACGAACGCGAGGCAGAAGCACATCGCGAGTCCGGGTGCCAACAGCGGGAGATAGATGTGGCGGAACTGCGACTTCGGGTCGGCGCCGAGCGTTGCGGCGGCGCGGCCGAGGACCGGATCGATTCCCGTGATGTACGACAGGATCAGCAGGAAGGCGAACGGAAAGCCCGAGATCACGAGCGAGATCAGCACGCCCCAGTAATTGTGCGTCAGCCGGATCGGACCTTCATAGAGATGGAGGAACTGCAGCGTCTGCGACAGCCAACCCTTTGGACCGAAATAAATCAGCATGCCCTCGGCGATCAGCACGGTGCCGAGCGTGATCGGCACGACCAGGATCGTCGTGACCCAGCGCTGATAGCGCGACTTCACGCGCATCTTGTACGCGATCGGTAGCGCGAAGCCGACGTTGATCAGCGTTGCGGGCAGCGCGAGCTTGAGCGTAATCCAGATCGTCGGCCAAAGGTTGTCGGTCGTGAAAAAATGCGCATAGTTGGCGAGCGGCCCGCCCTCTTTCGGATTGAACGACAGTGCGAGGCCATAGAGAAACGGATAGACGAACAGCAGCAGCATGAACGCCGCGGCCGGCACGACCAGCAGCAGGGCGCGGTCGAATGGCGTGCGCGCGAGCGTATCTGCGGGAGCGGCCATCGTCAGGCGAACTTCAGCCGAGCGGATATACGAGCGTGCGCTCCGGCGGCACGTGGACGGTCACCCTGTCGCCGCGGCGGATGGTCACGGCGCCGCGCACGTGCAGCACTGTCCCGGAAGCCGTGACGACATCGAGCAGCGCGTCGCGGCCGCAATACTCTACGTTGTCGACGCGGCCCGCGATGGTGTTCGCGCCACCGGGTCCTTCGCCGACAACGATTTCCTCCGGCCGGATGGCGACCGATGCCCGTCCGCCCGAAAGCGGCTGCCTGCGCACGCCAGTGAGCGCAAAATCCGGACCTGCGAGGGCGACGCGCTCGCCGTCGTCGCTTTTCACGTCGAGTTCGATGACGTTGCGATAGCCCATGAAGCGTGCCACGTGCAGGTTCGCGGGCTGCCCATAAACATCCGGCGGCGCCGCGATTTGCTGGACCACGCCGTCCTTCATGACGACGATGCGGTCGGCGAGCGACAGCGCCTCGTCCTGATCGTGCGTGACGTAGATGGTCGCACGATCGAGTTCGCGGTGAATGCGGCGAATCTCCGCGCGCGTCTCGATGCGCAGCTTCGCGTCGAGGTTCGATAGCGGCTCGTCCATCAGGATCAGCGGCGGTTCGATCACGATCGCGCGCGCGATGGCCACACGCTGCTGCTGACCGCCCGAAAGCTGGCCCGGCAGCTTGTGCGCCTGTCCCACGAGCTGCACCAGCTTCAGCGCCTTGTCGACGCGCGCAGCGATCTCCGCTCCCGGCACGTTGCGCATCTTGAGACCGAATCCGATGTTCTTCTCGACGCTCATGTGCGGGAACAGCGCATAGTTCTGGAACACCATGCCGAAACCGCGCGTCTCGGGCGGGAGCGTGTCGATGCGCGTATCGTCGAGCCAGATCGTGCCGCCCGAGAGCTGCATGAGACCGGCGATGCAGTTCAGCGCCGTCGACTTGCCGCAGCCGGAGGGACCCAGCAGCGCAATGAATTCACCGCGCCTGACGGTCAGCGTAAGCTCGTCGAGCGCGTTGAACGCCTTGCCGCCCGCGCCGGCGAAACGGCGCGTGACGTGGTCGAGCCGCAACTCCGAAAAGTCGTGTTTCATGATGGGTGAGGCGCGGACCGCGAGGGCGATCCGCGCCGTTCTGCGCCGATTACTTTGTCTTGGATGCGCCGACCTGCTGGTCCCAGATGCGGAACGCGTCGACCTGCGCCTTCGCCTCGAGCGACTGCGTGTGCGGAAATTGCTTGAGCCAACCCTCGTACTCCGGACGCCCGTACTCCTTGATCGTGTCCTGCGACTCCTTCGGCGCCATCGACAGCGAAACGTTCTTCACCGCCGGACCGGGGTAGAAATAGCCTTTGTCGTACGTGTACGCCTGCGCTTCCGGCGTCAGCATGAAGGCCATGACGTCGAGGATCACCGCCATCTTCTCCGGCGGCACACCCTTCGGCACCGTCATGTAGTGCGCGTCGTTGATCCACGTCATGCCTTTGAATGGCGCGACCTTGAATTCCTTGGGCACGATTCCCATTGCGCGCGGGTTGATGTCCCAGCCCGTCATCGTGACGGTCATGTCACGCGAGCCCTCGCCCACTTCCTTCATCACGGCGCCCGTGCCGGTCGGGTAGTACTCGATGCAACTGTTGAGCTCCTTGAGATACGCCCAGGTCTTCTCCCACCCGTTGACCGGATCCTTCGGGTTCTTGTCGCCTAGGAGGTACGGCAAGCCCATGATGAACGTGCGCCCGGGGCCGGAGTTCGCGGGCCGCGCGTAGATCAGTTTGTTGGGATTCGACTTGCACCATGCAAGGAGCTCGGCGGGCGTCGTCGGCGGCTGCTTGACCTTGGCCGGGTTGTATTCGAGCAGCGGACCCGCCGGCACGCTGGTGACGGTGATGCCCTGGTCCATCGCGAGCTTCTGCATCTCCGCGGCGGCGGGCTGATAGTTCGCCATCAGGTTCGGGAATTTCGCCGCATACTCCGGCATGAC
>JBDTLY010000406.1:0-3335 GCA_039934535.1 Casimicrobiaceae bacterium
TTCCAGGAGCCGATGACCTCGCTCAATCCGGTCTTCACGGTGGGCGACCAGATCGGCGAGTCGATCCGGCTGCACCAGGGAAAGGATCGCGGCGCCGCGAACGCCGAGACGCTGCGCATGCTGCAGCTCGTGCGGATCCCCGAGGCGGCGCAGGTGATGTCGCGCTATCCGCACCAGCTCTCCGGCGGCATGCGCCAGCGCGTGATGATCGCGATGGCGCTGTCGTGCCGCCCCAACCTCCTCATCGCCGACGAGCCGACCACCGCGCTCGACGTGACGGTGCAGGCGCAGATCCTGGCGCTGATCCGGATCCTGCAGGAGGAGATGCGGATGGCGGTCGTCTTCATCACCCACGACATGGGCGTGGTCGCCGAGATCGCCGATCGCGTCGTCGTGATGAAGGACGGGCAGAAGGTCGAGGAAGGCGCCGCGGAGCAGATCTTTCACGCGCCGCGCGAAACGTACACGCGCGCGCTCCTGGCGGCGGTGCCGCAGCTGGGCTCGATGCGCGGCACGGACGAGCCGGAGAAATTTCATCTCGTGCTGAGTGGCGCGACCGACGCAACACCCTCCGCAAATGCGAAGCACCCGCAAATCGGGGCTGAGCTGCTCAAGGTCCGCGACCTCACCACGCGCTTCGACGTCAAGGCGGGCTTCTTCGGGCGCGTGGCGCGCCGTGTGCACGCCGTCGAAAAAGTGAGCTTCGACCTTGCTGCCGGCGAGACGCTGGCGCTGGTCGGCGAATCGGGGTGCGGCAAGTCGACGACGGGCCGCTCCCTGCTGCGCCTTGTCGACGTGGCGAGCGGCAGCATCGAGTTTGAAGGACGAGATATCGCGCGCCTCCCCTCCTCCGAGGTGCGACCGATCCGGCGCGACATCCAGATGATCTTCCAGGATCCGTTTGCTTCACTCGATCCGCGGCTCACGATCGGGTTCTCGATTGCCGAGCCGCTCTACGTCCACGGCGTCGCCAAGGGCAAGGAAGCGGAAGAACGCGTCGCATGGCTGCTGGAGCACGTCGGGCTGTCGCCGGACCACGCGCAGCGCTATCCGCACGAGTTCTCCGGCGGGCAGCGCCAGCGGATCGCGGTCGCCCGCGCGCTCGCGCTCAAGCCGAAGATCATCATCGCCGATGAGGCAGTGTCCGCGCTCGACGTCTCGATCCAGGCGCAGATCGTCAACCTTCTGCTCGACCTGCAAGCGGAGTTCGGCCTGTCGTACCTGTTCATCTCGCACGACATGGCAATCGTCGAGCGGGTGAGCCATCGCGTCGCGGTGATGTTCCTCGGGCAGATCGTCGAGATCGGGCCGCGCCGCGCCGTGTTCGAGGATCCGCGACACCCGTACACGCGCAAGCTGATGGCCGCGGTGCCGGTGGCAGACCCGTCGAAACGCCGCCCCCGAACCGAGTTATCATCGGAAGAAATACCGAGCCCGATCCGTGCCGTCGGCGATGAGCCGGTCGTTTCCCCGCTCCACGAAGTGACCCCGGGCCATTTCGTCGCCACCCACCGCATCGCCGGCCCGTATTGACTGCCCCGACACGCAATCACCCATCATCCCGCAAGGAGACTTCACGATGAAGACGCTGTTTCGTTCCCTGACTGTTGCAGCGGCAGCCACTGCACTGGCGACGGCATTTTCCATAGGACCGGCGCATGCCGCAAAGGACGTCGTATTCGCCGTCGCGTCGACGTTCACGACGACCGACCCGTACGACGCCAACGACACGCTGTCGCAGGCGATGGCCAAGTCGTTCTACGAGGGCCTCTTCGGCTTCGACAAGGACATGAAGCTGATCCCGGTGCTGGCCGAGAGCTACGACGTCAGCAAGGACGGCCTCGTCTACACGATCAAGCTCAGGAAGGGCGTCAAGTTCCACGACGGCACCGACTTCAAGGCCAACGCGGTCAAGACGAGCCTCGATCGCGTCACCAACCCGGAAAACAAGCTGAAGCGCTACGGTCTGTACAACAACAACATCGCGAAGACCGAGGTCGTCGACGACTACACCGCGCGCATCACGCTGAAGACGCCGTTCTCGCCGTTCATCGCCCAGCTCGCGCATCCGTCCACGGTGATGATCAGCCCGACGGCACTCGCCAAATACGGCAACAAGGACATTGCGTTCAATCCGGTCGGCACCGGCCCGTTCAAATTCGTCGAATGGAAGTCCACCGACTATCTCAAGGTCGCGAAGTTCGACGGGTACTGGAAGAAGGGCTATCCGAAGGTCGACACGATCACGTGGAAGCCCGTCGTCGACAACAATTCGCGCGCCGCGATGATGCAGACGGGCGAAGCGCACTTCACTTTCCCCGTGCCGTACGAGACCGCCGAGATCCTCAAGGCCAAGCCCGAGCTCGACGTGGTCGCGGCGCCGTCGATCGTGCTGCGCTACCTGTCGATGAACACGCAGCAAAAGCCGTTCGACAATCCGAAGGTGCGGCAGGCCATCGCCTACGCGATCAACAAGGAAGCGCTCGCCAAGGTCGCGTTCAACGGCTACGCGGCGCCCGCCGAAGGCGTGGTTCCGGCCGGCGTCGAGTATGCGTACAAGCAGGGGCCATGGCCGTACGACGTGTCGAAAGCGAAGCAGCTGTTGACGGAAGCCGGCTATCCGAACGGATTCGAGACCGAGCTCTGGTCCGCGTACAACCACACGACCGCGCAAAAGGTGACGCAATTCCTGCAGCAGCAGCTCCAGCAGGTCGGCATCAAGACGAAGATCACGCTGCTCGAAGCCGGCCAGCGCGTCGAGAAAGTCGAGAGCTGGCAGGATCCCGCGACCGCGCCCGTGCGCCTTTACTACGTGGGATGGTCGACCTCGACCGGCGAAGCGGACTGGGCGCTGCGCCCGCTGCTGTACGGCGAATCGTTTCCGCCGAAGCTCTTCAACACGGCGTACTACAAGAATGCCAAGGTCGACGCCGACATCAAAGGCGCGCAGCTGACGACGAACAGCACGGAGAAGGCGAAGCTGTACGAAGACGCGCAAAAGACGATCTGGAACGACGCGCCGTGGGCGCCGCTCGTCACCGAGCGCCTGCTGTCCGCCAACAACAAGAAGCTGTCCGGCGTGTATGTCATTCCGGATGCATCGTTCAACTTCACGGAAATCGACCTCAAGTGACGCGGATGTCCGAGAGCAGGACGTGAAGCGTCGAAGCGATCGGAAACAGCCGCGTCATCCCCGCGGAGGCGGGGATCCAGTGACTTTGATGCAAACGACACCGGGTTCCCGCCTCCGCGGGAACGACGTGGAGCATTAACTGCGCCGGCTGTAACCAACGCGCGGGCGTACCTTGATGCTTCAATACATCGCCAAACGCCTG
>JBDTLY010000407.1:0-3298 GCA_039934535.1 Casimicrobiaceae bacterium
TGCTGCAGGGCGTGCTCGCCGCGATTGTGGCCACGCCGCTCGTCGTCGGCATCGCCTCCAGGGCGCCGCTCAACATCGTCGACGCGCTCGGCGTCACGCTGTGGGCGTTCGGCTTTGCGTTCGAGGCGATCGGCGATTGGCAGCTCGCACAATTCAAGGGGGATCCCGCGAACCGCGGCCGCGTGATGGACACGGGCCTGTGGCGCTACACGCGGCATCCCAACTACTTCGGCGAGGCGACGCTGTGGTGGGGTTTCTACCTCGTTGCCGTGGCCGCGGGCGCCTGGTGGACGATCTTCTCGCCTCTGCTGATGACGTTCCTGCTGCTCAAGGTGTCCGGCGTGCGGCTCCTGGAGAAGGATATCGGCGAGCGGCGCCCCGCGTATCGCGACTACATCGCTCGCACCAACGCCTTCTTCCCGGGGCCGCCCCGAAAGGCCGTGCGATGACGCGTGCGTCGATCCTCCTGTTCGCGGCGATGCTCCTGTCAACAGGCGCCCGCGCCGATCAATCCTGGAACTTTCGCGTGCTGCTCGATGGCAGCGAAATCGGCACCCACGACTTCCGCCTCGGGGAGCGCGAAGGCGAGCGCCGCATGCAGATTGACGCCAAATTCATCGTGACGTTCCTGGCCGTGGAGGTCTATCACTACGTGCACTCGGCGACGGAACGCTGGCGCGGCAACTGCCTCGATGCGATCGAGTCGCGGACCGACGACAACGGCGACTTGATCGCCGTGCATGGAACGTCGAGAGGCGACCGCTTCGTGGTCCAGGCGCCGAAGGCCTCGACGACGACGCCGGGATGCATGATGAGCTTCGCGTACTGGAATCCTGCCTTCCTGAGCGCCGGCCGCCTGCTGAATTCGCAGACCGGCGAGGTGACGGATGTTCGGGTCGAAAAGCTGCCGGACGAGACAGTTACGGTACTGAACATCCCGATGTCGACCCGCCGCTACGCGCTGCACGGGCCCAACCTGCGCATCGACCTCTGGTACACGGCCGACGGGCGCTGGGTGCAGCTCGAGTCGCGCACGTCGCGCGGCAGCATCCTGAAGTACGTGCTGCGCTGATCGGGCGACGCGCTCTCCGACCATGAATCGCGCATTGCCGATCGTCCTTGCGCTCCTGCTCGCCGGCTGCCAGACCGTGTCCCGACCGCCCATTGCCACCGTGGCGCATGTCGACCTCCCGCGGTTCATGGGGTCTTGGTACGTGATCGCCAACATTCCGACCTTCATCGAGAAGGGCGCGCACAACGCCGTGGAATCGTACCGGCTCGCCGAGGACGGCTCGATCGAGACGACGTTCACGTTTCGCGCCGGCGCCTTCGACGGCCCGGAGAAGGACTACCATCCGCGCGGCTTTGTCGTGGACCGCACGTCGAACGCGGTGTGGGGGATGCAGTTCGTCTGGCCGTTCAAGGCCGACTACCGCATCGTCTACCTCACGCCCGATTACTCGCAGACGGTGATCGGGCGTGAGGCGCGCGACTACGTGTGGATCATGGCGCGCACGAAGACGATCCCCGATGCCGACTACGCGCGCCTGCTGTCGATGCTGGAAAAGGAAGGCTACGACGTCGCCAGGATCCAGAAGGTGCCCCAGCGCTGATCCTCGCTCAACACGGGTCCGGGATAGGATAATCCGGGAAGACCACCCGCCGAGAGCCTCCCATGGTGCTTCTGGAACACGCCGCGATCTTCCTCGCGACCGCCGTCGTCGTCGTGCCGCTCTTCCGCCGGTTGAAGCTCGGCGCGGTGCTGGGCTACCTGGCCGCCGGGGCGCTCATCGGCCCGTGGGGCCTCGGACTGATCGCCGACGCGCAGGCGACGCTGAGCTTCGCGGAGCTGGGGGTCGTCCTGCTCCTGTTCCTGGTCGGGCTGGAGCTCGAGCCGTCGCGCCTGTGGGCGCTGCGCCAGCCGGTGTTCGGATTGGGCGGCGCGCAGGTCGTCGTGACCGGTTTCGCGCTCGCCGGCATCGTGCACCTGCTGGACTTTTCGTGGCCGACGGCCTTGATCATCGGCTTCGGCCTCGCGATGTCGTCGACGGCGATCGTGCTTGCGTGGCTCGGCGAGCGAGGCGAACTGTCGAGCCCGAGCGGGCGCCGCGCGTTCGCGATCCTGCTCTTCCAGGACCTCGCGGTCATTCCGCTGATTGCGCTGCTGCCGCTCCTCGCGCCCGACATGGCCGGCAAGCAAAACGGCTGGATGCTCGCGGCGAAGGGCGGCGCCGCGATCGTGCTGGTCATCGTCGTCAGCCGTGTCGCGATCCGCCCGCTGCTGAAGCTCGTCGCGCGCTTCGGCGGCCGCGAAGTGTTCACGGCGGCGGCGCTGCTCGTCGTGATCGGCGCCGCGCTGTCGATGGAAGCGATCGGCCTCTCGATGTCGCTGGGCGCGTTCCTCGCTGGCGTTTTGCTCGCCGACTCCGAGTTCCGCCACGAGCTCGAAGCCGACGTCGAGCCGTTCAAGGGCCTGCTGCTGGGCCTCTTCTTCATGGCGGTTGGGATGAGCGCCAATCTGGCGTTGTTTCGGACGCATCCCGTTGCGGTGCTCGGCGCGGCCGTCGGGCTGATGGCGTTCAAGGCGTTGCTTTTGTATGGCGTGATGCGCGCCGCGCGCGAAGGCAACGAGGATGCGCAGCGGATCGCGGGATTGCTCTCGCAGGGCGGCGAGTTCGCGTTCGTGCTGTTCACCGCCGCGCAGGTCATGGACATCCTCGCCGCGGAAACCGCGCAGTTCCTCGTGCTCACCGTGACCATCTCGATGCTGCTCGCGCCTCTCACGTTCGTCGCGCACGAGAAGGTGCTGGCGCGCTGGCTCGAACGCCGCAAGCCGCCGGAATTCGACATGATCGACGGCCCGGGCAACCCGGTGATCATCGCCGGCTACGGCCGCTACGGCCAGATCGTTTCGCGCGTGCTGCGCATGGCGGGCATTCCGTTCACCGCCATCGAAGTCAACTACCAGCAGGTCGACTTTGTCCGCAAGTTCGGCAACAAGGTGTACTACGGCGACGCGTCGCGTCTCGAGCTGCTCGAATCAGCGAGGGCGCGCGACGCGAAGCTCTTCGTGCTGGCGATCGACGACGTCGAGGCGTCGATGAAGACGGCGGCGCTCGTGCGCCGGCACTTTCCCGACCTGCCGATCGTCGCCCGCGCGCGCAATCGCGTGCATTACTTCCGGCTGCGCGACCTCGACATCGAGGCCGCCGAGCGGGAGACCTTCCGCTCGAGCCTCGAGACCGCGCGCCAGGCGCTGGAGACGCTGGGCCTCGAGCCGGCGCGGGCGTCGCGCGCG
>JBDTLY010000408.1:0-3297 GCA_039934535.1 Casimicrobiaceae bacterium
GAGATCCGGCGCACGCGCGTCCGGAATTCGAACGCGGCGATGGTGACGAGGTTGCGCATCAGGCGGCCCGCAGGACGGCCGCGGCATCCTGCCGCCGGCTCGCGATCGCATGGAAGTAGACATCCTCGAGCGTCGCGGGAATGGGCGCAAAGCCCGCGCCGGGCACGGCATCGGCGACGACGTTGACGAGCGTCCGCCCCGCGAGAAGGCGGGTCGAGATTACCGGGTGCGCGGCCTTGACGGCATCGAGCTCGGTGCGCGCGATCGCCTTCTGCCAGACCCGCCCTTCGAGTGCCGCGGTGAGCTGCGCCGGTTCGCCGGTCAGGAGCACGCGGCCGCGATCGATGATCGCCATCCGCGCGCAGAGGTCCGAGACATCCGAGACGATGTGCGTCGACAGGATCACGATGACGTTCTCGCCGATGTCGGCGAGCAGGTTGTGGAAGCGGACGCGCTCCTCGGGGTCGAGGCCGGCCGTGGGCTCGTCGACGATGACCAGCCGCGGATTGCCGAGCAGCGCCTGCGCGATGCCGAACCGCTGCCGCATGCCGCCCGAGAAGCCGCCGAGCGCCTTCTTGCGCACGTCGTAGAGATTGGTCTGCTTCAGCAGCGTGGCGACGACGTCGCGGCGCCGTCCCGTGTCGTTGAGTCCCTTGAGCCGCGCGAGGTGGTCGAGCAGCGTTTCGGCCGAGACCTTGGGATACACGCCGAAATCCTGCGGCAGGTAGCCCAGCGTGCGGCGCACGGCGTCCTTGTCGCGCAGGACATCGATGTCGCCCAAACGCGCGGTGCCGGTGTCCGCCTGCTGCAGCGTGGCGAGCGTGCGCATCAGCGTCGATTTGCCGGCGCCGTTCGGGCCGAGCAGGCCGAACATCCCCGGCGGTATCGTCAGCGAAACGTCGGACAGCGCCTTGACGCCGTTGGGATAGGTCTTGGACAGATCGGAGATCGTCAATTCGAAGGGCATCTGGGTTCCCCTGCGATGAGCGGCCATCGGGACAGCCGTGCCAGCGTCGCACGCGCGGCGAGCGCGCATTATGGAGATCGCGTCGAAGCCCCGCAATGCCGGGCAGCGCGAACTGCCGCAAAGGGCGACGGGTTGCCGATCCGGCCGACGAACGACGAGAAAGCTACCGCCGGCGCGCCCTGAATACCGCCAGCGCCCACAACAGAATGGCCAGTACCGCTGGCGGCCCGTCGCCGAAGCGAACATAGGGCGTGACGCCCTGGCGTCCCGTGACCTCGACTTCGAGGATGCCGCGCGTGAACCACGGCAGTCGCTCGATCTCGCGCCCGTCATGGGCGATGGCGGACGTGATGCCGGTGTTGGTTGCGCGCAGCATCGGGCGCCCGACTTCCAGCGCGCGCATCGCCGAGATCTGGTCGTGCTGCTCCGCGGCCAGCGAGCGGCCGTACCACGCGTCATTGGTGACGTTCACGAGGAGCGTGGCCGCCGCGGCTTGCGGCCGGATGTCGACGCCGAACGCGTCCTCATAGCAGATGTTGACGGCGACCTTCTGGCCGGCGATCGCGAGGGGCGGCGGGTTGGGCGCGCCGGAAGACTGGTTGGCCAGCGGAATCGACAGCACCGAACGGATGAACCAGCCGACGACGGGCTCCAGCGGAATCGTCTCGCCGAACGGCACGAGGTGGCGCTTGCGGTAGAGCTGCGATTCGGCGGCGCCCAGCGTCACGACGCTGTTGAAATATTGCGGCTGGTCGTCTCCCGGCAGCGGCGGCTCCAGCGTGAAGAGGCCGACCATGATGTCGCCGTCGCGCGCGGCGAGCTTTTGCAGCAGGTCGAGCAACACGGGCTCCGGAATTTCGCCGGCGAAGACGGGAAACGCGCTCTCGGGCAGCACGACGAGGCGGCCCCGGCTCTGCGCCACGAGCTCGGCGTAGAGCTCGAAGGTCCGCGGTCGGAAGTCCTGATCGAACTTCTGGTCCTGCGCGACGTTGCCCTGGACGAGCGACACCGCCACCGGCGCACCGGCCGGCTTCGTCCACTCGACGATGTCGAACGCGGTTCCGCCGATTCCGAGCGCTACGATTGTCCCGAGCAATGCGATGGCGCGGCCGCGCGCGTCGCGAGCGAGCGCGTCAATGGCCAGCGTCAGGGCGGCCGCGGAGAGCGCGATTGCCAGCGTGACCGAGAACACGCCGCCAACAGGAGCGTAGCCGGCGAACGGGCTTGCCGGAAGCTGGCTGTAGCCGAGCGAGAGCCAGCCGAAGCCGGAGAACAGCCAGCTTCGTAGCCATTCCATCGCCGTCCATGCAGCAGCACCCGCGAGCGCGCGTTGCCACGTGCGCGGCGCGGTCCAGCGCGCGCACAACCAGCCCGCGGCCGCCGGGAACAACGCGAGGTACGCGCAGAAACCGGCGGTGCCGAGCGCCGCCACCGGCAGCGGCATCTCGCCGAACGTGTTGAGCGCGACATAGACCCACGACACGCCGGCGCCGAACAGGCCGAAGCCGAATGCGAATCCGATCCACGCCGCGATGCGCGGCATCGCCGCGTCCTGCCACAGCAACAGTAGCAGCGCGAGCATGACAATCGGGACGAGCGCGGCGCCGAACGGCGCGAAACCGAAGACGGTCGCGGCGCCCGCGGCGAACGCGAACTGCGACTGCAACGAGGGCAGGAATCTCATCGAGCGGAAGGGGCGCGGGCGCGCCGGGGAGCGGCGCGGCGAGCGCAGGTCAACGGTTCGCCGGCGGCGATTCGGGGGGCGCAGGCGCCGGCGGGCCCACCGACGTCGCGGGCTCGACCTGAAGCGTGTAGAGCCGGCGGCTGTCGGCGCGGACCACGCGGAAGCGAAGGTCGCCGATCGTCGTCACTTCGCCGCGCTTCGGCAGGCGGCCGAACGCCTGCAGCACGAGCCCGCCCACGGTGTCGAACTCGTCGTCGGCGAAATCGGTGCCGAAGTGCGCGTTGAAGTCGCCGATCTCGGTCTGCGCCTTGACGCGGTGGCGGCCGCCCGCTTCGGCGATGATGTTGTCCTCGCTCTCGTCGAAGTCGTATTCGTCCTCGATGTCGCCGACGATCTGCTCCAGCACGTCCTCGATCGTGATCAGGCCCGAGACGCCGCCGTACTCGTCGACGACGATCGCGATGTGATTGCGGTTGGCGCGGAAGTCGCGCAGCAGCACGTTTAGGCGCTTCGACTCCGGCACGAACACCGCCGGGCGCAGCGTGTCGTGCAGGTTGAACGTCTCCGGGCTGCGATACCAGTTGAGGAGCTCCTTGGCGAGCAGGATGCCGACGATGTCGTCCTTGTTCTCGCCGATCACCGGAAA
>JBDTLY010000409.1:0-3279 GCA_039934535.1 Casimicrobiaceae bacterium
CGGAATGAATCGCCGCACTCTCGCCCGCCGGCTGAAGGCCAGTGGCCAATCGTTCCGGGACGTGCGCGACCAACTTAGTTTCGAAGTAGCGCGGTCACTGCTCGGGGATTCCGCTGCGCCAATTGCCGACATCGCGGGCAGGCTGGGTTACTCCGAAACGGCAGCCTTTACACGGGCCTTCCGACGATGGTCCGGCAAGTCCCCCACGATATGGCGGAGCCAAAGGCACATCCCCTGAGCGGACGCAAACGGCGCGAAGGCGCGGACAAGCGGACATGCAATCCGAAGATGACGGATCTTTCCCCAAGCGGAAATGGCGATACCCTGACAAGCGCCTGAATGTCAGGTTTTCGGCGATTTCCTGCGCACTGCTCGAACGACCGGAACTGGCCGAATGCCGGAGTTCGGAAACGACTACCGACGACCCGTTGCAATCCTCCCGGTCAAGGGCAAGTCAACCGCGCGCCAGCGAAAATCCTAGGCGACGAGGAGTCCCAGCCTCGCCAGGCGCAGGAGGTGCCCGTCGAGCGCGTTTGCGCCGGCGGCGCCGGAGCCGATCAGCTCGCCCATCGCCATGCGCAGCTCCTCGCGCCCGCGCGTGCCGTCGCACAAGGGAAGCAGGCGCAACGCGACGTCGTCGTCGATCTTCACCAGCTGGTGCCACAGCGACGTCACCAAGTCGCCATCCGCCAGCTGGGCCCTGACCACGGCGCTCGCGACGGGCCGCTCGCCGGGCGGGCAAGCGAGACGCGGGGCGATCACGTGGGGTTCGATGACGCCCGCCTGGAGGCTCGCCAACATGACCGCATCGAGCGCGATGTTGCCGGGCGCGAGCGGCTGTCCGGCATCCGGGCGCGCACGAATCGCGTCGACGAGCGCACTGAATGGCAGCGCATGCGGCGCCGCCCCACGGAGGACCTCCTGCATCGCCTGCATCAGCACCACGCCGTCGTCGTCCGTGGCGGTTGGCTGGGGCGAATCGGGCGGCGCATTGTCGTCTTGCGGCGCGATGCGCACGCGGCGCGCAGCGGTGAACAACAGCGATTGCATCCGCGCCGGCGTTTCGATGCGGTCGAGCGCCACCGTATCGTGGCAAAGCAGCGTCTGGCGGAACCGGCGGCATTTGATGAAATCGAGATACTGCTGCCGGGTGATCGGATCCAGCGCCGCGAGGACCCCGCGCGCCTCGGGCGAAATGCCGGCATAGCTCGACGTGACGAACGCCGCCTCGGCGAGATACTGGAGCCCGTGCCGGGCCGCATGGTCCGCGAACTCGTGGAAGTACACGGGGTCGTTGATGGAGGACAGGTCATCGTGGAAGAGAAGCGCCGTCACCCGGTCCTCCATGCGCCGCGCTTCGGTTATGAGCGGCTGCGTGTACACGTCGGGGTGCGCATTGCCATGGGCGACGAGATGCAGCAACGCGCGCGCCTCGGTGAGGCGCGCTTCCGGGTCGTCGAGGTCGCTGGTGTGGAACTTCAGCATTTCCCACACCATGCGGCGCTGATGGCATCCCGGAAACGTGTTGTAGCTCACGAATGCAACGCCGTGCGGGGCGAGATGGCGCCCGATGAGCGCCATCAGCGCGTCGCGCACCTCCGCCGGGATCCACGAATAGACGCCATGCGCGATGATGTAGTCGAACGCGCCGGCACTTTCCGGAAAGCACCCGAGGTCGAGGGCATCGAACGCGGCGTTGCATACGCCCGTGCGCTGCGCGAAGGCCCGCGCTGCCTCTATGGCATCGCCGGCGAGATCGATGCCCGTGAACGTGCTGGCCGGCAGGCCGTACGCCATCGGGACGAGATTGCCGCCGTCGCCGCAGCCGACTTCGAGCACCCGGCACCGGTCGGGCGGCGCCGGCGTCAACCCATGGAACGTGGCCGCTGCCGCGAGCCGGTCGGGATGCGTCTCCGCATAGGGACGCCCCGGATAGCGGATTGCATCGTACGGCGTCACGGTCGCGGTGGTCAGCATGGAATTGGAGCGGGCCGACTATACCCGATCGCGCGGGCAGAGTGGCGACGCCCGCAAACTGTTCGAGCGTCGGCCGCCGCCGAATTTCGCTTGTGCGCGCAAGCCGCGCGGTCTATTCTTCGTGACCGGATTCGCGGGATCCGCAATGCAGGATGGCGGCATCGCGGATGCGGCAAATCTCGTGCAATGTGCACATCCAGAGGAGCAATCGATATGAGCGCAACGAAGCCGACGTCCGCTGGATCAAAGGTTCGCCGTCCGTTGCTGGCGGCGGCGCTGGCCGCAAGCGCCGTGGTGCCCGCGCCGGCAATGGCGGCGTTCGACATTTTTCTGAAGCTCGACAACGTGGTAGGGGAAGTGACTCAGAAGGGGCACGAGAAATGGATCGAATTGTTCTCGTATTCCTCCGGCTTTCAGGGGCGAACCAGCAAGGGCGATGGCGCTGGCGTCGGAAAGGCCATCTGCTCGGCAATCGCCGCCGCGAAGGCATTCGATCGCGCCAGCCCGCCGCTCATCACGGCGGTCATGACGGGCCAACGTTTCCAGAAGGGCCAGATCGATTTCGTGAAGGTGGGAGGCGACACCGCCACGACCTTTCTCAAGTATGAGCTGCAGGACGTCATCGTTTCGTCGGTGCAGGACAGCGGCGCCGAAGGCGGCGACGGCACGCCGATGGAAGGAATCGCGCTGAATCCCGGTAGGATGACAATCTCGTATTACCCGCAGACCGACAAGGGAACCCCGGGCCAGCCGGTCGTCACGTCCGTGAACTGCGGACTTCCCGCGGTCCAGTAGATCTCGATTGCTGCCGCCGATCGCCGGCGGTGGCTGCAGTAAGCTTTTTGCTTTCGACATGCCGCGACGGAAATAGTCGCGGCATTTTGTTGTCGCGCGGCCGCTGCGCGCGACGCGCCCGATTGACCCTCCCTGCGGCCGAGCGTAAATTGCTGGGTCCGAAAGTCGAGCTCCATGATTTGACTTTCGGTAGCCGCGGTGTCGATTGCACAACCAATGACCGCGGGTATCAAAGGGAAATCGTGCGCGTCCAGGAACATATGACATTCGCGGATGGGGTATGCCGGTTTCGTCCGCAGGGAGTGGTGTCGCTCGTCGAGGGCGTTGCCCTGATCACGAGCGCCATTGCCCTTTGCCGCGCGAAGGGCGGAACGAAGATACTGGTCGACATCACCGGGCTCTCCGGATTTTCCGTCCCGACGCTTGTCGACCGCTATTGGATGGCCCAGGACTGGGCACAGGCGGCGCAGGGGCGACTCATCGTCGCAATCGTCGCGCGGGCGGAAC
>JBDTLY010000410.1:0-3274 GCA_039934535.1 Casimicrobiaceae bacterium
CTCTCGCAGTGCGCCTTGCCGGCGCCGGCCGCAAGGTCGCCATCGTCGAGCGCAAGCTGGTTGGCGGCACCTGCGTCAACAACGGCTGCGTCCCGACCAAGACGCTGATCGCGAGCGCGCGCGCCGCGCACGTCGCACGAACCGCCGCATCCTTCGGCGTCGTGGTCGACGGCGCGGTGCGCGTCGACATGGCGCGCGTGAAGGCGCGCAAGGACGCCGTCGTCGCCCAATCGAACAACGGCGTCACGCAGTGGCTCGCCGGCACGCCGAACGTGACGCTGCTCCACGGGCACGGACGCTTCGAGGGCCCGCGCACGGTCAGCGTCGGCGACCGCCTGCTCAGCGCGCCGCAGATTTTCATCAACACCGGCGGCCGACCGACGGTGCCGGATTGGAGCGGGCTCTCCGGCATCGACTATCTCACCAGCACACGCATGATGGAGGTCGACTACCTGCCCGAACACTTGATCGTGGTCGGCGGTAGCTACATCGGCCTCGAATTCGCGCAGATGTTTCGGCGCTTCGGCAGCCGGGTCACGGTGGTCGAGATGGCACCGCGGCTCGTTGCCCGCGAGGACGACGAGGTGTCCGCCGCGATCCAGTCCATCCTGGAGAACGAAGGCATCGCGGTGCGCCTACGGGCGACGTGCCTCACCGTCGACAAGCGCGCGGACGGCATCGAAGTCAACGTGAGCTGCGACGAGGAACCACGCCGCATCGCCGGATCGCACGTCCTGCTTGCCGTCGGGCGCATTCCCAACACCGGCGACCTCGGGCTCGACCAGGCGGGCGTTGCGGTCGACGCGCGCGGCTACATTGCCGTCGACGACGAATTGCAAACAAACGTGCCGGGCATCTTCGCGCTCGGCGACGTCAACGGGCGCGGCGCGTTCACGCACACGTCGTACAACGACTACGAGATCGTCGCCGCCAATCTGCTCGACGGCGACCGTCGACGCGGCGCCGACCGCGTACCGGTCTACGCGCTGTTCACCGACCCGCCGCTCGCGCGCGCCGGGATGACGGAACGGGAGGTCCGCGCATCGGGCCGGCCGGCGCTGGTCGGCCACATGCCGATGAAGCGCGTCGGACGTGCGCGCGAGCGCTCCGAAACGCAGGGCTTCATGCAGGTGCTGGTCGACGCCGACTCCAGGCGCATCCTCGGCGCGGCGCTCCTCGGCATCGAGGCGGACGAGGCGATCCACTGCATCATCGACGTCATGGCAAGCGGGCTGCCCTATACTGCCATCAGCAGGACCGTCCATATCCATCCGACCGTGGCCGAACTCATTCCTACGCTTCTCGGGCAGCTGAAGCCCTTGGCGGCGACGCCGGCGGCGTGACGACCGTCATGCCTGCCGCGGATCGAGGGCGTCGCGCAGCCCGTCGCCCAGCAGGTTGAACGACAGCACGAGAACGAAGATCGAGACCCCCGGCCAGATGGCCATCCACGGCGCCTGCTCGATGTAGTTCTTCGCCGTGTTGAGCATGCTGCCCCAGCTTGGCGCGGGCGGCTGCTGCCCGAGGCCCAGGAACGAGAGGCTCGCCTCGGCGATCACCGCGGCGGCGATCGCCAGGGTGGACTGGACGATCAGCGGCGGGATGACATTGGGCAGAATGTGGCGCAGCGCAATTCGCCAATGCGGATTGCCGACCGCGCGCGCGGCTTCGACGTAGTCCTCGACCTTCACCGCGAGCACCTGCGCTCGCGTCAGCCGGATGAACACGGGCGTCGCCGAAATGCCGATCGCGATCATCGCGTTGGTGAGGCTCGGCCCGAGGAATGCGGCGAGCGCGATCGCGAGGATCAAGAACGGCGTCGCGAGCATCGCATCGGTGACGCGCGAGATGACGCCGTCCGTCCATCGCCCCACGTAACCGGCGACGAGGCCGATCGGAATCCCGAGCGACAGCGAGATCAGCACCGACACCACGCCCGCGAGCAGCGAGGCACGCGCGCCGAAAATCACTCGCGAAAGCACGTCGCGCCCGAGCTCGTCGGTGCCAAAGAGATGCGCCGCCGATGGCGCTTTGCGAATCGCGCTCCAGCTCGTGGCAAGCGGGTCGTGCGGCGCAACCAGCGGCGCCGCCAGCGCGATGCCGACGAAAACGGCGACGACGACGAGGCCGACCATCGCCGACGGCCGGCGCAACAGGCGGGAGAACGCCCGTTGCCCGGGGCTCGTCTCGCGTGGCAGGACGTCGAGCGCAAGGGTGGCCACGATCAGCCCCGCATCCTCGGATTGACGAGAAAGTACGCGACGTCGGCGAGCAGGTTCAGCGTGATATACGCGGTGGCGGTGAACAGCACCACGCCCTGCACGACCGCGTAGTCGCGATTGAACACTGCGTCGACGATGAGCTTGCCGAAGCCCGGAATCGTGAACACCTGCTCGGTCAGGACGGCGCCCGACAACAGCGTGCCGAATTCGAGCGCCCCCAGCGTGATGATCGGCACCAGCGCGTTGCGCAGTGCGTGATGGAGCACGACGACGCGCTCGTCCAGCCCCTTGGCGCGTGCCGTGCGCACGTAGTCGGACGACAGCACCTGCAGCATGGCGCTTCGCGTGTGGCGCATCAGCACCGCCGCGATCGCGTTGCCGAGGACGAACGCCGGCATGATCAGCGACGCAAGGTTCGCCCGGAGGTCCTCGAACGGGCTCACGTAGCCCGACGCCGGCAGCCAGCCGAGCGATACCGAAAAGAGCAGGATCAGCATGATCCCGAGCCAGAAGTTCGGCGTGGACAGCCCCCATAGCGCGACCGCATTTGCCACGTAGTCCCACGCCGTTCCCTTGTACACCGCGGAGACGATGCCCGCCGGGATGCCGATCGCGAGCGCGATCACGATGGCCATTGTGGCCAGCTGGATCGTCACCGGCAGCTTTTCGGCGATCAGCGCGGTCACCGGTTTTTGCATCCGCATCGATTCGCCAAGGTCGCCGCGCAGCACGCCGCCGAGCCAATACACGTAGCGGACCGGGAGCGGTTCGTCCAGGTGCATTTTCGCGCGCAGGTACGCCACGACGCTCGGGTCGTGATCCTCGCCCGCCAGCACGAGCGCGGCGTCCCCGGGCAGCAGCTGCTGCAGCCCGAAGACCAGCATCGACACGAACAGCAGCGTCGGGACGATCGTCGCGAGGCGCCGCGTGAGGAAGGAAGACACTTCTACGTCAATTGAACTTCAACCCCTGCAGGCGCACGAGGCCGTCCGGCACGGTGCGCAGCCCCGAGAGTTTGGTCGTGTACGCCCACAGCCAGTCGCGGTGGTAGA
>JBDTLY010000411.1:0-3273 GCA_039934535.1 Casimicrobiaceae bacterium
GGCGAGATCCTGGTGCTCGACATGGGCGAGCCGGTGCGCATCGTCGACCTCGCGCACGACATGATCCGGCTTTCCGGTGCCGACCCCAACCGCATTCCGATCGTGTTCACCGGCCTGCGGCCGGGCGAAAAACTGTACGAGGAGCCGCTTGCGTCGGAGGAGGTCACGCTGCCGACGACGCACCCGAAGCTGCGCGTCGCGCAGGCGCGCGCGGCCAACCGCGATGCGGTCGGCCAGATGGTCGCGTGGTGCGAGCGCGACCGCGCTGCCGACGACGCCGAGGTCCGCGCACGACTCAAGTCGTGGATCCCGGAATACTCTCCGTCCGCCGGCGCGCCGGTGCAGCCGATACCGACGGAGCCCGTTCACGGCGCGTCCGCCGTTCCCGTGCCGATGCCGCTGCGCGGGCCGCGCCGGCGCTGAGCGTTCCTCAGGTTTCGCGGAGCAGCGCCGCGCGCACTTCCGCCAGCACGTCGTCGACCGGGATGTTCCGGGCCTGTTCGTCGCGGCCCAGCATCGGGATGTGGCGCAAAAGCGGATTCGGCGACGGGCAGCCCTGCAGCAGCACGCCCTGGCGCGGATCCGACCACAGCGACACGATGTCGATCGGAAACCGCGCAGCGAGATAATAGGCGGTCGCGAGCACGCCGCTGTCCGGCGCGATCAGCACGCGGCAGCAATGGCGGATGATCGACGCCATCTCGAGATAGCCGGTGCTTCCGCGAAGGTCGATGACGCCGGGGTGCGCGAAGTTCGGCTCCGCGATTTGTCCGAACAGGAGCCAGCGCACCCGGGGCACGTCGCCCTGGCGCTCCATCAGCGCCTGCCATGACTCCGGCGCCCAGTCTTTCGCGTAGCTGTAGTACTGCCGAGTTTCCGCGCTCACGTGCACGCCGATGTAGACGTGACCAGGCGGCGCGGGAGGGATGCGATCGGCGAGCGCGTCCCATGCCGGATCCCAGCGCAACGTGGGCGGAAATTCCGATCGGCGCCCGGTGAGCCAGCGATTCACGTCCGGGTCCAGGAACACGGCGGCGTGGAGCCCGCGATCGAAGCCCGGCAACGCCTGCAGCTGTGCCATCGACACCACGGCGCCGCGCGGCAGTCCCGGAATCGTGATGGCCGCATCGGCGTCGGTCATCGCGAACGGCTCCGCGAGCTCGGGGCGGGTCACGATCGTGACCCGCGCGCCCGGGACGTCGCGCCGGATGCGCGCGATGATCGGTACGAGGCAGAGCGCGATGTCGCCCAGGCCCCGGTTCCAGCAGAACACGAAATCGCGCGCGGGTCCCGCCGCCGCGCGGCGGACGGCGCGATCGAGCGCCGTGCCGGCGAGTCCATCGGCGAGCCGCCGCAGCGCCTGCCGGGGGCTCATCGCTCGCGGCTACTTGGGCGGGGACTCATCCGGCGCGGCGGCGGCCGGCGATGGAGGAACATCGCTTGTCGCGGGTCCCGCAGGCATTTCGGTGACCGGCGCGACGTTGCCCGGCGCCGCGCCCTCCGGCGGCGGCGCGATCGGAGGCGCGGGCTTCTGGGTTTCGGCGCTGCGTGTCGACGGCGCGCCGGCGACGGTTTGCGGGCTGCGATGGGCGCGCGCGACGGCCTTTGCCTGCACGGTGGCAGCCAGCAGATCCCGATAGAGCAGCACGAGTTGCAGCGTGATGGCGGCGGGCGACAGCGGGAGCACCGCGCGCCGCGCGTTCGCGCCGAGACGGCGGCGGGTCGTCGCGTCGAGCAAGGTGCGCATCTGCGCCGCGAGACCCGCGATGTCGCCCGCGGGACAGACGAGCCCTGCGTCGTTCGCGAGCACGAGCTCGGCGGCGCCGGACTTCGTGCTGGTGACGACCGGAAGCTCGCACGCCATCGCTTCGAGAGTGGATTCCGGCGCGGGATCGTAGAGGGTCGGCAGCACGAAGGCGTCCGCCGCGCCGTACCAGCCCCGGGGGTCGCTATCGACGTCGGCCATGGTCACGCGATCGAAGACGCCGAAGGTGCGCGCGAGTTCGCGATAGCGCTCCGCATGGATTTCGCGCCCGGCGATCATGAGGTGCGCCGGCGCCGGCAGCTCGGCCAGCGCCTCGATCGCGGCTCCCGCGCCGCTGTGCTCGTACCCCGACCCGGCCAGCAGGAAGACCGTCGCCGCTTCGTCGATGCCGTGCCGCTTCAGCACCGTGGGGCGCATCGCATGCAGGTCCGGGTGGAAGACATCGCTGTCGACGGCGTTGTAGACGACGTGGAGCTTCGACTCCGGCAGGCCGAAGCGGTCGATGATCTCGTCCCTCACCATCTTCGAGTTGCAGATCACGGCCTGCAGCCACGGGCTCCTGAACAGCCGCTTCTCGACGCTTTGCATGTATCGGTTGTACGGCGAGAGGCTGAGCTCCAGCCGCTCGAGCATTGAAGCACCCTTCAGGCGCTCCTCGAGCCACACCGCGTGCACGCCGTCGCGGGCGCGGTAAATGTCGCAGCAAAGCAGGCGCTCGTGCGATTCGACGAGATTCGCCTTCGACCGCGAAATCGCCCGGCACGCCGAACGCGCAAAGCCCCATTCGCGAAGGAAGCTTCCCGCGTACCACGGGTCGCAGATCACGGGCTCGATCAACTGCAGCTTGGTCTGCGGCCACGATCGCGTGTAGAGCGAGATCGCGACGTTGCGCTCGAGAAGCGCTTCGAGCGCGCCCTCGAAGAATCGCTCGGCGCCCGCGGCGGGCGAATAACGCTGGCGAATGATGGCGAGGCGCATGGCGATCGAACGATAGCAAAAAAGAAACGGGCGCGGGCGCCGGCGAGACCAACCAGTCAGGACTCACTTGCCCGCAGCGGCCTGCGCGCCGGGCCATTGCGGGGGGGCGATTTCGCGCCGCCGGGGTTCCGGTACAATCGTCGCGGGACCCCACGGGGTCCGCCTCCGCCGCCTTCCGGGTCCTTCCGCCATGCCCCTCGACGCCGTCAATGCCGCCTTGAAGGCGCAGATCCTTGCCGAGGCGCTGCCGTACATCCAGCGCTTCCACGACAAGGTCATCGTCATCAAGTACGGCGGCAACGCCATGACCGAGCCTCACTTGAAGGCCGGGTTCGCGCGCGACGTCGTCATGCTGAAGCTCGTGGGCATGAATCCGGTGATCGTGCACGGCGGCGGGCCGCAGATCGGCGACCTGCTGAAGAAAATGGGCATCCAGAGCGAATTCCGGCAGGGCATGCGCGTCACCGACGACAAGGTGATGAACGTCGTCGAGATGGTGCTGGGCGAGCTCAACCAGGAGATCGTCGGGC
>JBDTLY010000412.1:0-3271 GCA_039934535.1 Casimicrobiaceae bacterium
TGGCGCGCCAGGTGTTCCTGACGCTCGCAACCGCGAAGAGCCCGCCGCCGGCGACCACCGCCGCCGCGACCGCCACGGTCCAGCGCTGGCTCGCGTCGCACAAGCTCAAGATGCCCGAGCTCGTGCTCGACAACGGGTCAGGGCTCTCGCGGGTCGAGCGGATCAGCGCGGGCAGCCTCGTGCGCCTGCTGCTCGCCGCGGACGCGAGCACCGTCCGCGAGGAATTCGCGAGCTCGCTCGCCGTGGCGGCGATGGATGGCACCGTCGAGCGGCGGTTCCAGAACGTCAATGTCGCGGGCCAGGCGCTGCTGAAGACCGGCACGCTGGACGGCGCGCGCGCGATCGCCGGCTACGTGATCGATGCCGATGGGCGGCGGTGGGCGCTCGCCGCGATCGTGAACCACCCCAACGCCGTGCGTGCGCAGGGCGCGCTCGACTTTTTCGTGCACTGGGTTTATCTGCACGCGACGACGTGGGAAGCGCTCAATCGCCCCATGCAGTCGGCCCCCGAGCCAACGCCGAAGTGATCGGGGGCCCACCGCCGGGCGTCACATCCCCGGCATTGCCCGGCTGTCCTTGAACTGCAGGAAGCCGCGAACGAGCCGATAGACTCCCCAGATCGACGTGGCGGCCATGATGGCCATGCCGAACGGAATGCCGATGATGGTAACCATGAGCAGCACGGCAATGACGTCCCACAGCAGCGACCACCAGAAGGTCCGGATCAGCCACCGCAGATGCGAAGCGACCCACGATCCCTGCGCTTCGCCGCGCGTCACGTAGGCGACGATCACGCCGACGAGGCCCGCGATGCCGAAGAAGGGGCCGAACGCCACCAGCCCGCTCGACAGCAGCGTCCCGACGACGGCGACGGCGAACAGCACATAGACGAGCGTCGCGGCGTTGACCGGCGGGTTGCCGGTGCTTCCCGTTTCCTGAACTTGCAGATCTGCCATGGCTCGACCCTCCTCGGGTGCGGTCTGCCGCGCATGTGCGGCGGGGGTGAATATTGGAGCCGGCGCGCATTTCGTCAAGCACGCGACCGACGAAGGGCGGAAATTCGCGTTAGCCGCGGGCGGACGGTGCGACGAACGGGGCGCCGTCCACCGCTAGTAACGCCGTCCGTCCTTGTGTGCGGTGTAGACGCCGTTTTCGTCCTCTACCCATAGGAGGTCGTCGTCGGGATAGAACGCGTTGTCGCCCGGCGCCCGGTCGCCGATCTCGAGAAAGCGAACCGGCGCGCCGCTGCGGTTGACGAAGTGGTGCGCATCCTTCGCACCGGCGGGATAGCCGGCGCACATCCCCGCGGTCAGCAGCTGTTCGCCGTCGTTGGTGACGAGCACGACCTCGCCTTCGAGCACGTAGACGAACTCGTCTTCAAGCGTATGCCAGTGCCGGAGCGCCGACTGGCTGCCCGGACTCAACGTGACGAGATTGACGCCGAACTTCGTGAGCCCGCAGGCGTCGCCCAGCTTGCGCTTCGCGCGATCGCCCATGCGCGTTCGGAAGGGTTCGGGATAGCCGGAGCGGCGCACTTCGTCAACCGTTTGCGGGTCGAGGGCGGGAAGCTTCAAGGGTGCGGGCATGGCGGCGCGTCCTTCGGTAAACGGCGAAAAACGCGCAGATTGCCCGTTTTTCGTGCAAATTTCCACCGCGCCGATCGGGACGGCCATCCACCGACGCACCCCGAAAGGAACCCGCCGCACCGGGAGAATGCCCACCGCCCGCGCAAACGGCGGCGACCACGCCTATAATGATCGCCCGAACCCGCGCCGCCCCGGCGGCACCTTAGCTGATGGAGGTAATGATGGCAGCAGAAAACGAAAGCTCCCGCACCCGGCTCATCGACGATTTTTCCGTCATGCTCAGCGAAGCCGAAGACATGCTGCGGCGCGCGGCGAGCGAAACGGGCGACAAGGCCCGCGACCTGCGCTCGCAAGTCGAGGCGAAGCTCCTGACCGCGAAGCTGCGGCTGCAGGAGCTCCAGGGCCAGGCGGTGGACCAGGCGAAGTACGCGGCCCGCGCCACCGACGATTACGTGCACGACAACCCGTGGCAGGCCATTGGCGTCGCCGCTGCCGTCGGGTTCCTCGTCGGGCTGGTGATCAGCCGGCGTTGAGCAACAATCCGCCGGGCGGGATGCAGGATGCGCTGACGCGTCTTGCGGCAGCGGCCGTCGCGCTCGTCCGGACGCGCGCGGAAATCGCCGCGCTCGATTTCGACGAGGCCGGCAAGCGCGCGAAGGAGCGGGTCGCCCTGCTCATCGTCGGGCTCCTCTGCCTGGCCGTTGGCGTGCTCGCCGCGACCGCGTTCGTCATCGTCTGTTTCTGGGATACGAACCGCCTGATGGCGATCGGCGTCGTCACGATCGCCTACACGCTGGGCGGCGTGCTCGCGCTGTGGCGATACGGCGTGCGCCAGCGCACCGATCCCAAGCCGTTCGCCGCGACGATCGCCGAGCTCGAGCGCGACGTGCAATGGATGGCGCGCAAGACCGGGAGCGAAAAGTGAGCCGCGCCGCCCACGAAGGCGCAGTCGCGGACCGCCGGGCGCTGCTGGCGACGCGCGCCGAGCTCGACCGGGCGCGCATGGCGCGCGCGCTCGACGAGGTGCGGGCGATCGTCGCCCCGCCCTCGGATCCCGCCAGCTCCCGGGCGACGCGGCCCGCGGCCGCCTTCCTCGTCGGCCTCATCGCGCCGGCGATCGGCATGTCTCGTTTCGGGCGCTGGGTGCGCATTGCATCGTGGGCGCTTGCCGCATTTCGAGTCGCGCGTAATTGGCGTTCGGCTCGCTGATTCGTAAAGTCGGCACGATGCGTTTGCTCGGGACCTCCGTCGTGCGCAATGAGGCGGACATCGTCGAGACGTTCGTCCGCCACAACCTTGCCACGCTGCATGCCGAAAGGCCGTTGACGTCAACCCCCGCTAACGCCCCAGCCCAAGCGCGGACCACAGCGCATCGACGCGCGCTTTGACCGCCGCGTCCATCGCGATCGGCCGGCCCCATTCGCGTTGCGTTTCGCCGGGCCATTTGTTCGTCGCGTCGATGCCCATCTTGCTGCCCACGCCCGCGACAGGCGACGCGAAGTCGAGGTAATCGATCGGCGTCTGCGGCACGATCAGCGTGTCGCGCGCGGGGTCGACGCGCGTCGAGATCGCCCAGATCACTTCCTTCCAGTCGCGGATCGCGATGTCGTCGTCGGTGACGATGATGAATTTCGTGTACATGAACTGGCGCAGGAAGCTCCAGACGCCGAACATCACGCGCTTCG
>JBDTLY010000413.1:0-3242 GCA_039934535.1 Casimicrobiaceae bacterium
GGCGCGTGCCACGGCCAGATGTACAACATGGGCACGCTGCTGCGCCACGGCTCGGAGGCGCAAAAGCGCGAATACCTGCCGAAGATCGCGAGCGGCGAGCTGCGCCTGCAGTCGATGGCGGTGACAGAGCCCACGACAGGGACCGACACGACGAGCCTCAAGACGGTCGCCATCCGCAATGGCGACAAGTACGTGGTGAACGGGCAGAAGGTCTGGATCTCGCGCGTCCAGCATTCGGACTTCATGATCCTGCTCGCCCGCACGACGCCGCTCGACAAGGTCAAGAAACGCTCCGAGGGGATGTCGATCTTCCTCGTCGACCTGCGCGAGGCGATCGGCCACGGGTTGACAGTGGTGCCGATCGTCAACATGGTCAACCACGAGACCAACGAACTCTTCATCGACAACCTCGAGATTCCCGCCGAGAACCTGATCGGCGAGGAAGGCAAGGGGTTCAAGTACATCCTCGACGGCCTCAACGCCGAGCGCACGCTCATCGCGGCCGAATGCATCGGCGACGGCTACTGGTTCATCGACAAGGTCGTCGGCTATGCGAAAGAGCGCATCGTGTTCGGCCGGCCGATCGGGCAGAACCAGGGCGTCCAGTTTCCGATCGCCCGCGCCTACATCAACGTCGAGGCGGCGAACCTGATGCGCTACAAGGCATGCGCGCTCTTCGACGCGCATGAGCCGTGCGGCGCCGAGGCGAACATGGCGAAGCTGCTCGCCGCCGACGCGTCGTGGGAAGCGGCCAACGCGTGCCTGCAATTCCACGGCGGATTCGGCTTCGCCGCCGAGTACGACATCGAGCGCAAATTCCGCGAGACGCGCCTCTACCAAGTGGCGCCGATCTCGACCAACCTGATCCTCGCGTACGTGGGCGAGCACGTGCTCGGCCTTCCCCGGTCGTTCTGATGCGCCCGCTCGACGGCATCACCGTTGTCACGCTGGAACACGCAATCGCCGCGCCGTTCTGCACGCGGCAGCTGGCGGACCTCGGCGCGCGCGTGATCAAGGTCGAGCGGCCGGGTGTCGGCGACTTCGCGCGTGGCTACGACGAGCGCGTGCGCGGCCTTGCATCGCATTTCGTCTGGAGCAACCGCTCGAAGGAAAGTCTCACGCTCGACGTCAAGCGTCCGGAGGCGGCGAAAATCCTGCGCGGCCTCGTCGCCCGCGCGGACGTGCTGGTGCAAAATCTCGCGCCCGGCGCCACCGCGCGACTCGGCCTCTCCTACGACGCGCTCTCCGCCGCCAATCCGCGGCTCATCGTCTGCGACATATCGGGCTACGGCGCGGACGGCCCGTATCGCGACAAGAAGGCGTACGACCTCCTGATCCAGAGCGAATCGGGATTCCTGTCGATCACCGGATCGCCGGATGCCCCGGCGAAGGCCGGCTGCTCGATCGCCGACATCGCAGCGGGCATGTACGCCTACACGAATATCCTTGCGGCGCTGATCGAGCGCGGCAAGACAGGTAAGGGCTGCGCGATCGACGTGTCGATGCTGGAAAGCATGGTCGAGTGGATGAGCTATCCGCTCTACTACGCGTTCGACGGCGCCGAGCCGCCGCCCCGCGCCGGCGCCGCGCATGCGACGATCTATCCGTACGGTCCCTTCCCGGCAGGGGACGGCAAGATCGTGATGCTCGGGCTGCAGAACGAGCGCGAGTGGGTGGCGTTCAGCGGGGAGGTGCTCGGGCAACCGGCGCTGGCGACGGACGAGCGGTTTTCGTCGAATACGCGGCGCACCGCCGCGCGCGACGAGTTGCGCGCGATCATCGTCGACGCGTTCAAGCTGCTTACTGCTTCGCAAGTCATCGAGCGCCTCGATGCCGCGCAAATCGCCAACGCGCGGATGAACGACATGAAGGAAGTATGGGCGCATCCGCAACTCGCGGCGCGCAAGCGGTGGGTCGAGGTCGACACGCCCGCCGGCAAGGTGCCCGCGCCGCTGCCGCCGGGCGTGCCGCCGTCGCCGCCGCCGCGCATGGATGCCGTGCCCGCGCTGGGCCAGCACACCGCCGTTATCCTGCGTGAGCTGGGCTACAGCGACGCCGACGTCGAGCGACTGCGCGCCGAAAAGGTCCTGTGATGCCGAATGTCGACGCCAATCCGACAGCGACGCTTGCCCGGTTCGCGAGCGAGCTGCGCTTCGAGCAGATTCCCACTCCTGTGGTGCGGCGCGCGGAGGACCTATTGCTCGACTGGATCGGGTCCGCGCTCGCCGGCAAGGGCGCGCGTCCGGTCGAGGCCATCGAGCGCTTCGCCTTGCAGATGGGGCCGTCCACGGGCACGTCGGAAGTGCTGATCTCGCGGCGCCTGACCTCGCCGCTCTTCGCCGCGATGGTCAACGCCGCGGCATCGCACTTCGCCGAGCAGGACGACGTGCACAATGGCTCGGTGTTTCATCCCGGCGCCGTCGTGTTTCCGCCGGTGTTGGCGGTCGCCCAGTCGCTGGGAAGCTCGGGGCGTGATCTCCTGACTGCCGCTGCCGCCGGTTACGAGGTCGGCATCCGCGTCGGCGAATTCCTCGGCCGCTCGCATTACAAGGTTTTTCACACGACCGGCACTGCCGGCACCGTCGCCGCGGCCGCCGCCGCCGGCCGCCTGCTCGGATTGTCGCCCGGCGTGATGCAGCACGCCTTCGGGTCCGCGGGAACGCAGGCCGCGGGGCTGTGGGAATTCCTGCGCGACGCGGCGGACTCGAAGCAGCTGCACACCGCGAAGGCCGCCGCCGACGGCCTCCTCGCCGCGTATCTCGCGCACGACGGGTTCACCGGCGCCCGGCGCATTCTCGAAGGCGCGCAGGGGATGGCCGCCGGCATGTCGACCGATGCCGATCCGGCGCGGCTCACCGACCGCCTCGGTGAACGATGGGCGCTCATGGAAACCTCGTTCAAATGGCACGCCGCGTGCCGGCATACGCACCCGGCGGCCGATGCGCTTCTGAAAATCGTCGTCGACCACGATCTCGCCGCGACCGACATTGCGGGCGTCGCCGCGCACGTGCATCAGGCCGCGATCGACGTGCTGGGACCGGTAAAGGACCCGACGACCGTACATCAGGCAAAATTCTCGATGGGCACGGTGCTCGGCATGATCGCGACATTTCGCAATGCCGGACTGGCCGAATTCCAGCAGCATTTCCGTGATGCGCGGGTGATCTCGCTGCGCGAGCGCGTGCGGATGGTGAAGGACGACGACGTCGACGCCGCGTATCCGCAACGCTGGATCGGCAAGG
>JBDTLY010000414.1:0-3241 GCA_039934535.1 Casimicrobiaceae bacterium
AGCGCCGCGGCGTCGCCGAGCGCGCAGATCGTGCGGCCGGCGATGTTGTCGGCGACGGAGGTCAGCAGGTCGAGGTCCTCGTTGCGGCCCTTGCCGTGCTCGATCCGGTCGACCACGCGCCACAGCCAGCCCGTGCCTTCGCGGCACGGCGTGCACTGGCCGCACGATTCCTCGAAGTAGAAGTACGACAGCCGCAGCAGCGATTTCACCATGCAGCGCGTGTCGTCCATCACGATCACTGCGCCCGAGCCCAGCATCGAGCCGGCCTTGGCGATCGAGTCGTAATCCATGTCGGTCGCCATCATCACGGCGCCCGGCAGCACGGGCATCGATGAGCCGCCGGGAATGACCGCCTTCAGCGTGCGGCCCTCGCGCAGGCCGCCCGCCATCTCGAGCAGCGTCGCGAACGGCGTGCCGAGCTTGACTTCGAAGTTGCCGGGGCGGCGGACGTCGCCGGACATGGAAAAGATCTTGGTGCCGCCGTTGTTCGGCCGACCGAGGTTCAGGAACGCCTCGCCGCCGTGGCGGATGATCCATGGCACCGCAGCGAACGTTTCGGTGTTGTTGATCGTCGTCGGCTTGCCGTAGAGGCCGAAGCTCGCGGGGAACGGCGGCTTGAACCGCGGCTGTCCCTTCTTGCCTTCAAGCGATTCGAGGAGCGCGGTCTCCTCGCCGCAGATGTACGCGCCATACCCGTGGTGGTTCTGCAGAATGAACGAAAATCCGGAGCCCAGGATGTCGTTGCCGAGAAAGCCCGCCTCGTACGCCTCGGCCAGCGCTTCTTCGCAGCGCTCGTAGGTGTCCCAGATCTCGCCGTGCACATAGTTGTACCCGCGCCGGCAGCCCATCGCGTAGGCGGCGATCGCCATCCCTTCGATCAGCGCATGCGGGTTGTAGCGCATCAGGTCGCGGTCCTTGAACGTGCCGGGCTCGCCCTCGTCGGAGTTGCAGACGAGATACTTGTCGCCCGCAAACTGCTGCGGCATGAAGCTCCACTTGAGGCCTGTCGGAAAGCCCGCGCCGCCGCGCCCGCGCAGCGCCGACTTCTTCACTTCGGCGATGACCGTCGTCGGTGGAACCTTTTCCGTGAGGATCTTCCTGAGCGCTTCGTACCCGCCGCGCGCGACGTAGTCGGCGAGCCGCCAGTTCTTGCCGGTGAGGCCCGACATCAGGATGGCGTCGGGGCCGTAGTCGAGGAATTCGCCGGGCGCGTTCATCTCAGCTTCCGCCCGTGCCAAGCTCGGCGAGCAATGCGTCGAGCTGCTCGCGGCGCATGAAACTGCACATCCGCTTGTTGTTGACGAGCAGCACCGGCGCGTCGCCGCAGGCGCCCATGCATTCGCCTTCCAGCAGCGTGACCTGCCCATCGGCCGTCGTTTCCCCGAAGCCTATGCCGAGCCGCTGCTTGAGGTAATCGGCCGACGCGACCGCGTCCTGCAGCGCGCACGGCAGGTTGGTGCAGATCGTGATCTTGTGCTTTCCCCGCGGCTTGAGGTTGTACATGGCGTAGAACGTCGCCACCTCGTAGACCGCCACCGGCGCCATGCCGAGGTATTGCGCGACAAAATCCATCGTCTCCGTCGCGAGCCAGCCCTTCTCGTCCTGCGCGATCGCGAGCGCCGACATCACCGCCGACTGCTTCTGGTCGGGCGGATACTTGGCGATCTCGCGATCGATTTTTTTCAGTGCGTCGGCGGAAAGCATGCAGTGATCGATCACCGGTAGAAGTAACCCGCGACGCGCCAGATATCGCCCTCTTCGATCGACCAGACGAGCTGCTCGGTGAGCTTGCCGTTCTTGTACTTGGCCTCGAATTCGATGATCGAGTAGTCGCCGGCAGGTGCGCCCGGGAGTTCGTTCGCCCGGCCGAACTTGACCGCCTCGCGCGACTGGAGCTTGCCCAGCGCCTTGCGGGCGCTGCGCATTTGCGCGACGAACTGGTCTTTTTTCACGACCGACTTGAGCTGCTTCGAGGCGTTGTCCCACGCCAGGCCGGCCTTGTCCGTGTCGAGCAGTGCCAGCCACTTCTTGGCCGCCTCGATCGATTCCTTGTCATCGGCAAGCGTCGGCTGCGCAGGAGGAGGCTCCGTCGGCGGCGCCGTGGGCGGGGGCTGCGTGGCGGGCGGCGCGGATGGCTGCAGCGGGGGCGCGGCGGTTTGCGCGCGCGCCGCCGACAGGCTCGCGATGGTGAGCGCGACGAATGCGGCAATCAGAAACGGAGGCATGCGCTTCATCGGTCGACACTCCCGAAAACAATGTCCTGCGTGCCGATGATGGCGACGATGTCGGCGATCATGTGGCCGCGCGACATCTCGTCGAGCGCCGCGAGGTGGACAAAATCCGGCGGGCGTAGCTTCACACGGTACGGCTTGTTGGCGCCGTCGGAGATGATGTAGACGCCGAATTCGCCCTTGGGGTGCTCGATGGCGGCGTAGGCCTCGCCGGGCGGCACGTGCATGCCTTCGGTGAAGAGCTTGAAATGGTGGATCAGCTCTTCCATGTTGGTCTTCATGGATTCGCGCGAGGGCGGCGCCACCTTGTGGTTGCTCGTGATCACCGGGCCCGGGTTCTTGCGCAGCCAGTCAATGCACTGGCGGACGATCCGGTTCGATTCCCGCATCTCCTGGACGCGCACGAGATAGCGGTCGTAGCAGTCGCCGGTGACGCCGACCGGAATGTCGAAATCCATGCGGTCGTAGACTTCGTACGGCTGCTTCTTGCGCAGGTCCCATGGCACGCCCGAGCCGCGAAGCATGGGGCCGGTGAACCCGAGCGCGATGGCGCGTTCCGGGGTGACGACGCCGATGCCCACGGTCCGCTGCTTCCAGATGCGGTTTTCCGTCAGCAGCGTCTCGTAGTCGTCGACATAGCCCGGGAAGCGGACCGTGAAGTCCTCGATGAAGTCGAGCAGCGAACCCTGGCGATTGGCGTTCATCGCCGTCATCGCGCGCGCATTGCGGGTGTGCTGCGCGGAGTATTGCGGCATGCGGTCCGGCAGGTCGCGGTAGACGCCGCCCGGCCGGTAGTACGCGGCGTGCATCCGCGCGCCCGACACTGCCTCGTACATGTCGAACAGGTCCTCGCGCTCGCGAAAGCAGTAGAGGAACGTGGTCATGCCGCCGACGTCGAGCGAATGGGCGCCGAGCCACAGCAGATGATTCAGCACCCGCGTGATCTCGTCGAACATGACGCGGATGTATTGCGCGCGCTCCGGCACCGCGATGCCCAGCAGACGCTCGAT
>JBDTLY010000415.1:0-3241 GCA_039934535.1 Casimicrobiaceae bacterium
GCGACCGAGCTTGGCTCGAGCCTCGCCGACCTTCGCGCCCAGATCGCGCGGGTGCAATCCGCCGGCGGGCATCTCGGTGCGGGCGCCTTGCGCGCCGACGAGGTGTTCGCGCTGGACGAGCTCGCGCACTACGAGCGGTTCGTCTATTTCGGCGGTGCGAGCGCCGAGGCGATCGTCCGCCAGCTCCTGATTCTCGAAGTGGTGCATTACTCCATCTCGCACCGCGAGACCGGATACGACGTCCCGCTCGAGCTCCTCCAGATAAGCGCGCAGCAGCGCAGCCCGTGGGGCGGCGGGTCGACCCCCGCGGAAAAGCTCGCCGGCATGCAGTTCGCGCACTTCGGCAGCTTCTACAAGAAATCCTGGCGGGCGAACGACTGGATGATCGGCCGGCTGGACGGCATCGACCGGCTCGTGCGCGTCGCGCTCAATCCCGACCGCCTCCATCGGCTCTACGGCGGTCGCCGCGTGGACGTCGGCGGCCGACAGGTCTCCGCGTCCGAATATGTCTACGACTATGTCCATCAGCTCGCCGTGAGCGGCGCCGATCCGTCGTTGCAGCCGGTGCTTGCGCAACGCTGGATCGAGCAGGCGGTTCGCGACGACCTGCGCTTTCTCGACGAACGCGACGCTCGCGTGCCCGACGTGCTGACCGACGCGTGCGACGCGATCGTGCGCCGGCTGCAGCTCGAAGTAATCTGCCGCGAGCTGCCGGAAGTCGCCAAAGCCGTGTCCGACGACATCGTGGCGGGCGCTAAATCGAACACCATCGGCACGGCGCTGGCGCGCCGCCTCGGCGTGGGCGAGTCGAGCCGTGCGTCACCCGCGCGCGATGCGTCGCCGGCGGAGCTCGTGCAGTTGTTCGCAACGCACCGCGTCGGCACCGAACGCCTGGGCGATGAAGCGGGTTCGGACCTTTTTACCCGCACCGTCAGCCACGCCGTCGCCGTGATGCATTCGGCGGCGATCGGAAAGCGCTCCGGGTTGGGCGCGCTGGGCGCGCTGCTCAAGGCGGTCAAGCTGCCGGTCTACGTTTTCTACCTGCTCGCTAATCGCATGAGCGACGATTCGCGCACGGCCGCCGCGGTCACAACGTCAATGCTGATTGCCGGCATTGTCGCCGTCATCGCGAGCGCCATGGTCAGCACAAGCGCGTCCGCGATCGCGACGCTGGGATGGGCATTGATCGCCGGCTGGTTCGCCACGGCGCTGTTGCGTGGCGGCCTGGCGGCAATCTTCGGCGTGATATTGGTGGCGACACTCGTCTGGATGGAGCATGTCGACTGGGCGCTCCTCGTTGCCGGCGCGCTTGCCCTGATCGCCGCGCTCCGGGTCCTGCCCGCGTGGCTCGGCGCCGTCATGCTGACGACCATTGCACTGTGGTGGACGACCGGACGCCCGGACCTCACGAGCATCGGCGCGACGTTGTGCGACGATGCTCCGCGCTGGCTGCATTGCGTGGCGGCAGGGGACGCCGCGCCCGCGCGGCTGTTCGCGTCGCTGTTCGAGGTTGTAGTGCTGATCGCCGCCATCGCCGCGCTTGCGGAATGGTTCGTCGCGCGGCGGCGCGGTCGGTGAGCGTGGGGCTACAGCTTCAGACGGAACAATTCCGCAATCAGCGCGGAGATGTTTTCACGAATGGCCCCTTCATTCGCCAGCTTCAACCGCTCGATGGCAAGCAGCGAATCGCCGAATTTTGCCGTGTAGGGCGTGACGAGGGTTTGCTCCCACAAGGTCTTTCCCGTCGATCGCTCGACGAGGACATACAAGACCGAGGCAGTAACGGTCATGTTGAGCCCGATGAGCGGCTGATCGAGCTTCGCCAGCTGCGCGGTTAGGGTGAAACGCCCGGAGGTGCGGATGGGCTGCAACAGACCCGCGGCCTTGAGGGACGCCTCCAACGCGCGTTCGAACTCGGCGCTGCTGACCTGCGACGTCCAGAGCGGATTGGTCTCCTGGCCTCCTGTCACATCCTTGATCGCGATATTCTGCTGCACCGCTTCCGGCGCCGGCGTCGTCGGGATACCCGCTGACGAAACGGTCATCTGCTCGATGCGCGCCGGAGTGGCGCATCCGGCCAACACGAAAACGGCCACTGAAATCGCGACGGCAATCCCTTTGTTGTTCATCTGCTTGCTCCAGGCGTCATGTTTAATCCGGAATGGACGCTGCGGCTACTTCATTTCGCGACAACCCGAGTCGTCGCACCTTATCAGGCGGGGGTCGCCCGAATCACATGCAATATTGAACGTCTCGACGGTCGTTGTTCGCGTATTCAAGGTCGCGATTGCCATGCCGCACCCGGTGTCCTTCGCGAGTCGCTCGGCATTGAACTGGAATTTTGACGGCGCCTGCGCGACGGAGGGCGGTAATACGTTTGGCCGGGCGACGACGGGGGTCGCATTCGGCGTTTCCGCCGCCACGCGAACCGCAAGCACCGGTTG
The DNA here is from genome assembly GCA_039934535.1 of Casimicrobiaceae bacterium. GTDB lineage: Bacteria > Pseudomonadota > Gammaproteobacteria > Burkholderiales > Casimicrobiaceae > CAIWHR01. Next base: position 2,445 of record JBDTLY010000415.1, read on the forward strand.
CGGGGCAGGTGCCATCGCCGGGGAGGCGATCGTGGCCCCGGGAGCCGACGCTGTCTGACCCGGAGGCGCCTTCATGGCATACGCGCATTTCCTGGCGATCGCAGCCTGCTCGACGGCTTCATATTCGCCCTTGAGGCGCGCGTATTCCGCCTCCTGCTGCTTGGTCCCCCCGAGTGCGAATAGAACAGGCCAGAACAGCACGACCCCAACGACCATGATTCCCGCGTCGTTTTGCGCCGCCTGGTCCAGGCGCCCGCCAAGCTGGACGACGCGAGTCTGAATACGGCCCGCCTCGGCCGCCAGTTGTTCGCAGTCATAAGTGGAATACTGATTGGGCGAGACGTAGGTCGCGGCGATGTCTTTGGAAGCCGTGGCGCAGCCGCCAACCACAAGGGCCACGGTCACCACGAGCGCGATGGTGCGATTGGCGCGCATGCTTCTCTCCCTGGTGGGGCGCTCTGTGGCGCCTCGTTTGCGGGCAGCGAACGAGCGGCCGCGTTTCAAGTATCACCTTGGCAGGGATCTCGTGCGCATCCTCGTGCTAATTTGATCTTCTTGCGCGCTAACTGATCTGTTTGCGATGCGGTCGGCGGGGCCACGCTAATCTGTCCGAAGGCAATGCGCAATCATCCGAACGGACGAGGCAACGACGACTGTCAAATGAAACAATGTGGCTAAATTGTCGGGCAGAGACTGGATGACAATGACGACAAAACGCCAAACTAATCAATAGTTTGGCGTTTGAGCGGCCCGAGACATAGGTAACAGAACGTACCGGACACATGGGTAACACTTTC
>JBDTLY010000416.1:0-3222 GCA_039934535.1 Casimicrobiaceae bacterium
AAGCTCGCGGGGATGCGCAGCGAGCCGCCGATGTCCGAGCCGTGCGCGATCGGCACGATGCCGGCGATCACCGCCGCCATTCCGCCGCCCGTCGACCCGCCTGCCGAGTGGCCGGCGCGCCACGGCGTGGACGTATTGCCGTAAAGCGCGCCTTCGGTGGTCCCGGACATCGAGTATTCGGGCGCCGCCGAGCGGCCGAGGATGTTGACGCCCGCCGCGCGGAACAGCTCGCAGAGGTGCGTGTCCTGCGGCGCGACCATGCCGCGGCACAGGCGGCTGCCGAACTCGATCTTGCGGCCCTCCTCGTGCCCGAACACATCCTTCATCAGGAACGGCACGCCGCGAAACGGGCCGTTGCCGAGGCGTCGCTCGTCCTGCGTCGCGATCCGATCCGCATAGGTTTCGACCACGGCGTTGATCGACGGATTGATCGCGGCGATCGCGGCTGCGGCGGTTGCGGCCAGCTCGGTCGGCGTCACCTGCTTGTCCGCAACGAGGGCCGCGAGACCCAGGGCGTCATGACTTGCGTACTCGGCGAGGTTCATGGGGATCATCCTCGGGGAAAGGTTTTTCGGGTTTGGGTTACGATCTGAAACAGTTTAAGCGCCGGGACATCGGCAAGGGAGGCTTTCGTGCAGGACATCTACCGGACCACGGGCGAGGGTTACCTCGAGTTCAGTTCCGGGTTCTTCCAGCAGTGCATGCGCGAGCAATTCGACGATCCCGACCTCGCGGTCCTTTCGGCGCGCTATCTCGCGGAGGTTGGCGTCACCGCAACGACGCGGATGAAGTACACCGGAATCAGCGGGAAGCTGCTTGGCCTATTTCATTACGAGGTCGAATACCGGTCCGGCGGTGTGGCGCGCACGGTTGAAATCCTCGTCAAGTCCAAGACGCACTACCGCGAACTGGTGCAACGCCTCGCCGACGTGCTGGTGAAGGGCGGCATTGACGTGCCCGATGTCGCGGGCCTTCTGGCGAAGACGGAGCTCTACAACACGCACATGAAGGAGATCAACGTCTTTCGCATGCAAAAGACGGTGCCCGCGTTCACCGAGGTTCTGCCCGCCATTTACGGCACCTACGCCGACGACGAGACGGAGCGGTACGTCGCGCTGGAGGAATTCCTGACCGACGCGTACGTGATGCAGGACTACCGCGATCTGTCGTACTGGACATGCGACGGAATCGCGCGGTGCGTCAGGGATTTCGCGGCGATGCACGCCGCGTTCTACGCGAACACGGATGCCCTGGTGAACGAAGGGTGGCTGGGCAAGACCCTGAACGCCGCCACCATGACGAAACTGACGCCGCTGTGGACGGCGTACGCCAGGAAGCTCCGTCACTTCGAAGGCGGGCTGTTCGATGCGGCGCATCTCGACCGGCACAACGCGTGGATCAGGACGCTGCCGCAGTGGTGGGGCCGCATCGACGCACTGCCGAAGACGCTGATCTACAACGACGCGCAGATTCGCAACCTCGCAGTGCGCAACGGCACCAGGCCCAGGCGGCTGGTGCTGTTCGACTGGGAGTGCACGAGCATCCAGCTGCCGCAGCGCGACATCGTGGAGTTCCTGAGTTACGCGATCGGCGACGGCATCACCGACGCCGATATTGTCGATTTCCTGGAAGCGGCGCGCGCGGAGCTCGCCCGCCTGAGCAAGAGGGAGATCGACCGGCAAGCGTGGCTCGAAGGCTGCCGGCTGTCGATTCAGGACCTGCACGTGAACCGGATGGCCTGCCAGCTGGTCTTGCACATAACGCTCAACCGTCCGGACATCGAGCGCGTGTTTCGCGCGTCGATGCGCATCCTGGGCGTGCTGGAGGCCATGCCGTAGCCGTCCGGGCACCCCTACCCAACGGCCGGCAGGCGGAATACCATAACGGGCACGCTGTTGACCGATGATGATGATGCTCACGCGTCTCCTTCCCTTTGCCCTGGCGCTGCTGGCCGGCGTTCCCGGCCTGCCCGCGCATGCGGACGTCTACAAGTGGGTGGACGAGTCCGGGAGAACCAACGTCAGCAACCTTCCTCCTCCCGCGGGCGCGCAGATCGTCAGCGTGGCGCCCACGATTCCCAAGTCCGCGGCGCAGGTGGAATCCGACCGCGAAGCTGCTCGCCGCGCCGAGATGTTGGCGTTGAACGACCGCGTCTCGCGGCTGCAGGAGGAGCTCGAGCAATCGCGCCGCCAGGCGCCGCCGATGGCCTACATGCCAACGCCCCCGCCGCCGCAATATTCGAATTGGGCGCCGCCCGCGGCGCCGTACTACGACGAAACGCCGGCGCAGATGTCGACGACGGACTGCGGCTGGCCGTACAACCACTGCGGGGGCGGGTGGGGCTATCCGCCGGCGATCGTCGTCATCGGCGGCAGCGATTTTCGGCGCGGCAATCCGCACCGCGGAGACCGCCCCGGCCACACTCGACCGCCGGGCCGGCCCCGGCCGAAGGGTGTCGCGCACAGAAGCTGAGCGGGTCCTACATCGCCCACCGCAAGACCGTCACGGATGCCGGCGGGAATCGATAGGTCGCGCCCGATCCAATGTTCCAGGAGGACGTCCGGATCGCGATATTCGCGTTCGGCTGCACCGTCGATCCCAACGCCGGGCCGTTGATCGCTTCGAGCGACGGGCCGGCCAGGGTCATGACGGCCGCGTCGACGGACACGGTCCCGGCGATGCGGATGTCGGCGTCGACCGGCTGGTCGCCGCTTCGGTTGATGACGGCGAGATAGACGCTGCCCGTGCCGTCCTTCGAGCCCGCGACATCGAGATAGGGCACCGCCTTGCGTGCGGGAACGGTGCCGACCTGGCGCGTTTCGAATTGCGGCCCGTGGACGGTGACCCTAATCATTTCGGTGCCGAAGTGATTGCGATACAGGTCGTAGACGTGATACGTCGGCGTCTTGATAACGCCCTTTTCCGTATCGGTCAACAATGCCCCGAACCATTTGCCCGTGGCGACGTTGTAGTTGGCCATCCACACCTCCCGGCGCATGAACTCGTGGAACAGGCTGGCCGTGTACAGTGCCGCGGCGAGCGTGCGCGACTGGTCGAGGATCGCCAGGACCTGCTCAGAATCGCCGCCGGCGCCGAACAGCGGAAAGTGCTCGGTGATGGCGATGCGCGTCGTCGCGCCGGCGCGCGTGGTGTTCCATAGTGATTTCACATCCGCGATGTCTTCGCCGGTCCATTGCACCCGCGCGAACATCGACGCATAGG
>JBDTLY010000417.1:0-3217 GCA_039934535.1 Casimicrobiaceae bacterium
GCCACAAGAGCGCGGAGTCGATTTACGAGTACGGCTCACGCGCGGGCGTGTGGCGATTGCTGCGAGAATTCGAGCGGCGGGCGCTTCCGCTCACCGTGTTCGGCGTGGCGATGGCGCTCGAGCGCAATCCCGAGGCCGCCGCGGCATTCATCGCGCTGGGGCACGAGATCGCCGGCCACGGCTGGCGCTGGATCAATTATCAGGACGTCGACGCCGCAACCGAGGCCGCGCACATCGAGCACGCAGTGGCGATCATCGAACGGCTCACCGGATCGGCGCCGAAGGGCTGGTACACCGGGCGCGACAGCCCGAACACGCGCCGCCTGGTCGTCGAGCACGGCGGCTTCGTCTACGACGCCGACAACTACGGCGACGACCTTCCATTCTGGAGTGTCGTGCGCACGCGGGACGGCCGCGCCGTGCCGCACCTCGTCGTCCCCTACACGCTGGACGCGAACGACATGCGTTTCGTCACCCGCAACGCGTTTGCGACGGCGGACGATTTCTTCACCTATTTGCGGGACGCCTTCGATGTGCTCTACGCCGAAGGCGCCGACGCGCCGCGAATGATGTCGATCGGCATGCATTGCCGGCTGCTGGGCCGTCCGGGTCGTTTTCGGGCGCTGCAGCGCTTCCTCGACCATGTCGAGGCACACGATCGCGTCTGGGTGACGCGGCGCATCGACATCGCGGAACACTGGGCGGCACGACATCCGCATGCGCCGGATGCGCGAGGCGAACGGTGAGCGCGGCACCGTCGCTGGCGGGGCTGTCGGTCGCGTCACGCGACGAGTTCGTCCGCGCACTCGGTGGCATCTTCGAGCACACGCCGTGGATCGCCGAGCGCGCCTGGCCCGCCCGGCCGTTCGCCAGTGTCGACGAATTGCATCGCGCGATGCTCGGCGTGCTTGCGTCGGCATCGCGCGAGGCGAAGCTCGCGCTGATCTGCGCCCATCCGGAGCTTGCCGGCAAGGAAGCCGCGGCGGGAACGATGACCGTGGATTCCGTCGGCGAGCAAGCATCCGCCGGCCTCGACCGCTGCACGCCTGACGAGCTTGCGCGCCTCCGCGCACACAATCAGTCGTACCGCGAGACATTCGGCTTCCCGTTCGTGATGGCGGTCAAGGGAAAAAGCCGCCAGGAGATCCTTGCCACGCTCGCATCGCGCATCGGCAACACGCGCGAGGCCGAGTTCGCGCGCTGCATCGAGGAAATCGGCAGGATCGCCCGTCTTCGCCTCGACGCGATGTTCGGTTAGCACCGTCCGGATCAGGAGAAACGCCATGCCCAGAATGAGAGCCATCGAAGCCGCCGTCCACGTGCTGGAGCGCGAAGGCGTCACTGCCGCGTTCGGCGTCCCCGGCGCCGCGATCAATCCGCTCTATTCGGCGCTGAAGGCGCGCGGCAGCATCGCGCACGTTCTCGCTCGCCACGTCGAGGGCGCGTCGCACATGGCCGAGGGTTACACGCGCGCCGTCGCCGGCAACATCGGCGTATGCATCGGCACGTCCGGACCCGCGGGCACCGACATGATCACGGGGCTCTATTCCGCGCAGGCGGATTCGATTCCCATCCTGTGCATTACCGGTCAGGCGCCACGCGCGCGGCTGTACAAGGAAGACTTCCAGGCGGTCGACATCGAGTCGATCGCGAAGCCGGTTACGAAGTGGGCGGTGACGGTACGCGAGCCGGCACTGGTGCCGCGCGTATTTCAGCAGGCCTTCCACGTGATGCGGTCGGGCCGCCCGGGGCCGGTGCTGATCGACCTGCCGTTCGACGTGCAGATGGCCGAGATCGAATTCGATCCCGACACGTACGAGCCGCTGCCTGTCTACAAGCCGAAGGCCTCGCACCGGCAGATCGAGAAGGCGCTCGCGATGCTGAACGAGTCCGCGCGCCCGCTGATCGTCGCCGGCGGCGGCATCATCAACGCCGATGCGTCCGCCCTGCTGGTCGAATTCGCCGAATTGACCGGCGTGCCGGTGATCCCCACGCTGATGGGATGGGGGACCATCCCCGACGACCACCCGCTGATGGCCGGCATGTGCGGACTCCAGACGTCACATCGTTACGGCAACGCCACCATGCTCGCCGCGGATTTCGTGCTGGGCATCGGGAATCGCTGGGCCAATCGTCACACGGGATCCATCGACGTCTACGCCAAGGGCCGCAAATTTGTCCACGTCGACATCGAGCCCACACAGATCGGCCGCGTGTTTTCGCCCGACTACGGCATCGTGTCCGACGCGAAGGCCGCGCTGGAACTCTTCGTCGCGGTTGCCCGCGAAATGAAGGCTGCGGGCAAGCTCCGGGATCGAGCCGCGTGGGCCGGCGAATGCCGCGAGCGCAAGCGCACGCTGCTGCGCAAGACGAACTTCGAGAATGTGCCGATGAAGCCGCAGCGCGTGTACCAGTGCCTGAATCGCGCTTTCGACGACCATGACACCTGCTATGTCACGACGATCGGCCTGTCGCAGATCGCGGCGGCGCAGTTCCTGCACGTCTACAGGCCCCGGAACTGGATCAACTGCGGGCAAGCCGGCCCGCTCGGCTGGACGATTCCGGCGGCGCTGGGCGTGCGGGTTGCGGATCCGGCGCGGCGGATCGTGGCACTCTCCGGCGACTACGACTTCCAGTTCATGATCGAGGAACTCGCGGTCGGCGCGCAATTCAAGCTTCCCTATATCCACATTCTCGTCAACAATTCGTATCTCGGACTCATCCGGCAGTCGCAGCGTGGCTTCGACATGGACTACTGCGTCCAGCTGGCCTTCGACAACATCAATGCACCGGAACTGGGCGGCTACGGCGTCGATCACCTCAAGGTCGTCGAGGGGCTGGGCTGCAAAGCCATCCGCGTGCACAAGCAGGACGAAATCGACCCGGCGATCGCCCAGGCGGAGAAATGGATGGCGCAGTACAAGGTGCCGGTCGTGATCGAAATCATCCTCGAGCGGGTCACGAACATCGCTATGGGCACCGAGATCGACAACGTCGTCGAGTTCGAGGAGCTTGCGAAGGGCAAGGAAGACGCGCCGACCGCGGTCGCGCTGCTCGACTAGCCGTGTGCGAACTGTCAAGAAGTGGAAAACAGGGCGCCGTCATTCCCGCTCATTTTGGTAACCGAGCGGGAATCCAGTGTCGTTCGTCGAACGGCACTGGGTCCCCGCCTGCGCGGGGCCGACAAGATCTGCGCGCATTGTCCAATGAAAATGTG
>JBDTLY010000418.1:0-3206 GCA_039934535.1 Casimicrobiaceae bacterium
AGGCGGGGATCCAGCGACGTATCAAGCCGTCATCCCCGCGAAGGCGGGGATCCAGTGACTTTCGTGGAACGACACTGGGTGCCCGCCTGCGCGGGAACGACGGGCGGGGTCAATGCTGTATGGCTCACACCTTCGCGGCAATGAAAAAGCCCGCCGGGTGGCGGGCTTTTCGGCGCGAGCGATGCGCCCGTCAGGCGTACCGCTTGAGCTGCAGCGAAAACTGCTCGAGCGGTGCGATGCCCGACGTTTCCGCGCGATGACACCAGTCCTGCAGGCGGGCGAGCAGCTGCTCGCTCGACTCGGTCGAGCGTTCCCACAGCGCGTTCAGCTCCTGCCGCATCGCGTAGATCGTCGACAGCTCCTTGCTGCGGTTCATCGCGCGCGCAAGCGTCGCGCGCTCGGGCTCGCGCAGCGGCGCGGTGCTGTCGCCGCAGAGCCAGCGCGAAAGGCGCCGCATGCTCGGCACGTGCGACAGCTCGCTGCGGCCGGTGCGCGCGCGCAGCGAAGCGAGCTCCGTGGCGAACGTGTCCTTCAGCGTGCGCGCGTAGGCGCGGACGACGGTATAGCGGTGGGCGATGACGGCGTCGAGGGTCGCCATGTCGGGTGCCTGCTTGCTCGTCCCCGCGACCTGCAGCTTGGGCGCGAGCTTGCGCACGGTCGCGAGTTGCAGCGACTCGAGGATCCGGATGTACATCCAGCCGATGTCGAATTCGTACCAGCGCGACGACAGCTTGGCCGACGTGCCGTACGCGTGGTGGTTGTTGTGCAGCTCCTCGCCGCCGATCAGAATGCCCCACGGCACGATGTTCGCCGACGCGTCGGCGGTCGCGAAGTTGCGGTAACCCCACCAGTGGCCGATGCCGTTGATGACGCCGGCGGCCGTCACGGGGATCCACATCATCTGCACCGCCCAGATCGCGGCGCCGGCGGCGCCGAACAGCATCAGGTCGATCACCAGCATCAGGCCGACGCCTTCCCACGAGTGGCGCGTGTAGACGTTGCGCTCCATCCAGTCGTCGGGCGTTCCCTTGCCGTACTTGTCCAGCGTTTCCGCGATCTTCGATTCGGCGCGATAGAGCTCGGCGCCGCGGAAGAGCACTTCGCGGATGCCGCGCGTCTGCGGGCTGTGCGGATCCTCTTCGGTCTCGCACTTCGCGTGGTGCTTGCGATGGATCGCCGTCCACTCCTTGGTCACCATGCCCGTCGTGAGCCACAGCCAGAAGCGGAAGAAGTGGCTGATCGCGGGGTGCAGGTCGAGCGCACGGTGCGCCGAATGCCGGTGCAGGTAGATCGTGACGGCCGCGATGGTGACGTGGGTCAGGGCGAGCGCGACGACGAAGTACCCCCACCAAGGTAGCGGCATCAATCCGTGCGCGGCGAACGACAGGAAATCGAAAGACATGGGTTCCTTTTGGCGGCTGGCGGGCGTTACGCCCCTGAGCCATGAACGTCAAGCGAACATTATACCCTGCCCGGCGGGGCGGGCACGGAATCCGGGGTCCGGCGAAAACAATCTATTAAACAGTGGGTTGTCGAGGCGTGCGTGGGCGGCAGCCTAGGCCTCTGGCGCTTCTGGCGGCACCCGCTCGCGCAGATCGACGATTCGCGTTTCCCGCTGCGGGAACGGGATGCGAATCCCCTGCTCCGCGAACGCGCGAAAGAGGTGGCGATTGATCGCGCTTTTGAGCTCGAGCTGCCCGTTTTCCGGGTCGCCGACCCAAAACCCGAGCTCGAGGTCGATGCCGTTGTCCGCGAAGCGCACGACGAATGCGGCCGGCGGTTCCGGCGCCTGCAGGACCCGTGGATGCGCGTTGGCGGCATCGGTCAGGATCCGCAGCGCCGTGTCGATGTCGCTGTCGTAGCTGATCTGCACCGAAAGCGCGACCTTCACGTTTTTCGACGTGTACGAGTGATTGAGCACCGTGGTCGTCACCAGCGTCTCGTTCGGCACGATCGCCTCGACGCCATCCAGGCTGCGCACGACGACGTAGCGCGACGTCACGCTGGTCACGATGCCATGGCGGCCGTCGACGGTGATCATGTCGCCCATCCGGATCGAGCGGTCGAGCAGGATCGTGAAGCCGGCGATGTAGTTGCTCGCGAGCTTCTGCAGGCCGAGGCCGATGCCCACGCCCAGCGCGCCGCCGAACACCGAGAGCAGCGTGAGGTCGATGCCGACCGCCTGCAGCGCGAACAGGATGCCGATCACGAGCAGCAGCGCGCGCACGAACTTCGACAGCACCACGCGCAGGTTGATATCGATCGTTCCCGAGCGGGTCAGCCGCTGCTCGATGAATCCCGAGATCCACAGCGCCGCGGCGATCGTCAGCATCACGACGAACATGCCCTTGCCGATCTCCAACACCGACACGTGCCCCCGGCCGAGGGGGATCTGCATGTCGTCGAGCTCCGTCCCGATGTCATGCAGGACGCCGAAAAAGTACAGCACGACGAGCGCCCAGATCGCGAACGAGAGCGCCCGCTCGGAGCCTTTCATCCACGGGGCATTGCCGAAGATGCCGCGGAGCGCGTACACGATGAGCCGGATCAGCGCGAGCGCGATCGCGAGCGGCAGCGCGAGCGCCAGGAAGAATGGCGGATGAAAGCGGCCGAAAAGCGCCGTCGTCGCCACGACGAGCGCGAGGGACACGAGCGGGAAGATCACGCGATTGACCCCGCCGAGCCCGACGCGCACGACCTCGGTCGCGTTGTCGCGCTTCAGGCTGAAGCGCCGGTCGACCGCCCATCCGATGGCGAAGCAGGCGAGGGCGATTCCGAGCTCGAGCCAGCCCGCCGGCGACGTGAGCGCGGTCTCGACGCGGCTGTAATCGATCGACGTCAGCATGGCATCAAAGGCTACCGGATCAAGCGGCGCGCTCGAGGATCGCCGCGAAGAATCCGTCGCACGCGTGGCGATGCGGGAAGAGCTCGAGGTTCGCGCCGGTGTCGAGCGCGATGCCGGCGCGCGCGAGCTCGGCCGCGGCGTTGCCGCGCGCGAAATCGGGGCGCATCGCGAGGAATTCGGCGACGATCGCGTCGTTCTCCTCGGGCAGCACGCTGCAGGTCGCGTAGACGAGGCGGCCGCCGGGCTTCACGAGCGTCGCGGCGGCGGCAAGGATCGCCTGCTGCTTGCGCGCGAGCTCGGCGACCGCGGACTCCGCCTGCCGCCACTTGAGATCGGGATTGCGGCGCAGCGTGCCGAATCC
>JBDTLY010000419.1:0-3195 GCA_039934535.1 Casimicrobiaceae bacterium
TCCCTCGTCGGTGACGAGGCTCGAGCCCACCTTGACGACGATGCGCTTGGCGGACGCGACGGGTGTGCTCATGCGTGGACCGAAGACCGCGCCGCTCAGGAATCCGCGCCGCTGTCGATCGCTTCCGACGCGACGACGGGCGCCGACGCGTACGCGGGATGCGCGTCGAGCCAGTCCTGGATCGCGAAGACGACCTCGCGGCAGCCTTCGCCGTTCACCGCGGCGATCGCGAACACGGACCCCTTCCAGCGGTAGGCCTTGACGAACGCCTTGACGCGCGCGGCGCGCTCGTCCTCCGGAACGAGATCGAGCTTGTTCAGCACGAGCCAACGCGGCTTGTCGTAAAGCGCTGGATCGTAGCGCTTCAATTCGTTGACGATCGCCCGCGCGTCACGGACAGGATCGGCCTCGGGATCGAACGGCGCCAGGTCCACGATGTGCAGCAGGAGCCGCGTGCGCTGCAGGTGGCGCAGGAACTGGTGGCCGAGGCCCGCGCCGTCGGCGGCGCCCTCGATGAGCCCGGGAATGTCGGCGACGACGAAGCTGCGGTTGGCGTCGGTGCGCACGACGCCGAGGTTGGGCGCGAGCGTGGTGAACGGATAGTCGGCGACCTTGGGCCGCGCCGCCGACACGGCGCGAATGAACGTGCTCTTGCCGGCGTTCGGCATGCCGAGCAGCCCGACGTCGGCCAGCACCTTGAGTTCCAGATGCACTTTCCGCCGCTCGCCCTCCCCGCCGGGCGTGGTCTGGCGCGGCGCGCGGTTCACGCTCGACTTGAAATGGATGTTGCCGAGGCCGCCCTTGCCGCCCTTGACGATGAGCGCCTTTTGCTCGTGCGCGGCCAGGTCCACGATCAATTCGCCGGTGTCTGCATCGGTGATCACCGTGCCGACCGGCATGCGCAGGACGATGTCGTCGGCGCCCTTGCCGTATTTCTGGGCGCCGTGGCCGCTCTCGCCGTGTTTTGCGCGATGAAGGCGCGCGAACCGGTAGTCGATCAGTGTGTTGATGTTGCGATCGGCGAGCGCATAGATGCTGCCGCCGTGCCCGCCGTCGCCGCCATCGGGGCCGCCGCGCGGGATGTACTTCTCGCGCCGGAACGACGCCGAGCCGTTGCCGCCGTCACCGGCGACGACCTCGATCGTGGCCTCGTCGATGAACCTCACGATGCGTTCCTCGCGTAGAGCACGAAGCGCTCCGTGTCGTCGCCGCGGCGCTGGCCTTCCCATGCGATGCGCCAGCCTTCGGGGGCCGCGGGCGCACGGTCGACGCGGCCGTACTGCACGAGCACCGTGGCGCAGCCGTGCTTCGGCGTCGTCTCCTCGCGCACGGTCACGAGCCCCGCGAAGTAACGGAACAACGCGCGCTGCGGCTCGCCGAGGTTGCGGCTCGCGACACACCCCTGCGCCGGCAGATGCAGCGCCATCGCCTGCGCCACGGTCCGGTAGCTGCGCCTCGAGTCCAGATACGGGAGCCATATCGTCGAATAGAGCGCCCACAGGAGCGTCATGCCCGCCGCCCAGTTCAGCACGGCGCGGCGATTCGAGCGGCGGGCCGGGCGCACGAGGGCGAGCCAAAGGAACGTGAGCAGCGCGGACACGACGATCGCGAGCCAATGCCAGGTCGGCTGGTAGCCGGATTCCGTGTCGCGCAGCAGGCGCGCGACCGGCATCGCCAGTCCGCGCGCGAGCGCGTCGAACCAGAGGTACCATGCGAGCGCGGCGCCGAGCCCGAAGGTCAGGATGCCGAACCAGTCGAGCGCGCCGGAAAAGCCGCGCTTCAGCGTGTCGATCTCGAGCGCGCCCAGCAGGGCGAGGGGCAGCAGGATCGGCATGAGGTAGTTCACCTTCGGGTCCGCCATCACCGCGATCGACACGAGGATCACGACGGCGAGCGTGCCGGGCAGCTCGATCGCGGGTGTCGCGAGGCCGCCGTTGAAGCCGCGCCCCCGCGTCCACAGCGTCCACGCGGCGAGCGGCAGCGCCGGCCACGCGAACCACAGCAGGTTCTTGAGCAGGACCACGGGGTCGGCCGACGCCTTCGAGGAGAGCGGGCCGAAGTAGTCCGTCCACGATTGCGCGCTCCACCACGCGCCGAGATCCGCGGGCGAACTGTTCGCCAGAGCCATCGGCCACGCCGCGCAAAGCGGCAACGCGACGAGGAGGGCGACGGCCGCGGTCGCCGCGTAGCGACGCGTGCGCCACGCCACGAACGCAAGGGGCAGCACAGCCGCCGTGATAACGAGCCACAACGGTCCGAGGTACCCGCGGGACAGGAACGCCACGGCGGCGCCCGCGCCGAGCGCTACACCGCCCCACACGGGCCGCCGCAACGCGAGCGCGAAGCCGTATTGCGCAGCCGACATGCCCGCAAGCAAACCGAGCTCCGGCGAGAGCTGGTGCGCGCGATCCCACAATCCGACGCAGCCGATGAACACCAGCATCGGCACCCAGCGGAAGTTGCGGCCGAAGAGCTCGGTCCCGGCGAGCGCGAGAAAAATCAGCGTCAGCCCAAGCAGCAATCCCGCCGCGAGCCGCGCCGCGTCAGGCGGGGAGAGGAACTCGGCGGCCAGCTTGCCGGTCGCCGCGCCCAGCGCATAAACAAGCGGCGGGCGGTCGACAAATGGCTCGCCCGCCAGGTTCGGCGTGAGGAGATCGCTCCCTTGCATCATCTCGTAGGCGATGCCGAAGGAAGTCGCATCTTCCGTCTTCCACGGATCGTGGCCGACAAGCCCCAGCACGATCCAGACGGCGCACAGCATGACGAGCCCGAACTGCTTGAGCCCGCGGTACGGTCCCGCGGGGCTCAGGGCTGGGTTCGAGCTGCCGGGCAGCGGTGCGTGGAAGGCGGTGCGGGCCATTGTTTTTATGCGAACCGGTTCGGGACGTGCAACGCCGGCGCGACCGCTAAAGAAAAAGGCAGCCGAAGCTGCCTTTTCCGCTCTGGGCGCCGGACAGGGCTGGCCCTTGCATTGTCGCGCTTTTCCGCGCGCGCGGTGTCAGGCCTTCGCGGCCGCGGCCTTCGCGGCCGACGATTTTGCCGCCGAAGCCTTGGCGGCAGGCGCGGCCACGGCTGCCGGCGCCGGCACGACCGGGGGCTTGGCCGCGTAGCGCTGGCGGAACTTGTCGATGCGGCCCGCGGTGTCCATCACCTTCTGCTTGCCCGTGTAGAACGGGTGGCAGGCGGCGCAGACTT
>JBDTLY010000420.1:0-3192 GCA_039934535.1 Casimicrobiaceae bacterium
GCGAGCGCCGGCCACAGCCGCGCGGTCCATTCGTGGACGTCGAACGCGCGATACGCGAGGGCGGTCGCCCAATACTGGAACGGTGGCTTCTCGAAATACTTGAGACCGTTGAGGCGCGGCGTCACCCAGTCGTTTGTGACCGCCATTTCGCGCGCGATTTCCGCATAACGCCCTTCATCGGGATGCATGAGCTCGCGGCTGCCGAGGTTCGCGAACCAGAGCACGGTGATCGCGGCCAGCACGGCCCACAGCACGGCGCGCGGCGGCAAGGTGGAAGGCCAGGACATCACGGGTTCGGGGGGCAAAGGCGAAGGAGGTGGGCAGTGCGCAACCGCGGCGAATCGCGGCCGCGCCGGGACCCGCAATTCTACCGCGCCTGCATGCTATCCTCGGCGGCCACCGTTGCCCCATGTCGCGCCCGTGCCCGAATCCGAGATCGTCATCGTCCGTGCGCGGCACGGCCAGTTGCCCGATGTGCAGCGGCTCGCCGGCGTCATCTGGCGCGCCCACTATCCCGGCATCCTCACCCATGAGCAGATCGACTACATGCTCGACCGCGGGTACGCGCTCGACACGCTCGCCGGTTTTCTGGACGCCCCCAGCCGCGGCCTCGAGGTGGCCTCGGTCGACGGCGATCTCGTGGGGTTCGCGGCGTGGTATGTCACGGACAAGCCGGCCGAGGCCAAGCTCGACAAGCTCTACGTGCTGCAATCCCGGCAGCGCAACGGCCTCGGCGGGCGGCTCATCGCCTGCGTCGAGGGCCACGCTCGCGCCGCCGGGGCACGCACGCTGGTGCTCAACGTGAACAAGAACAACCTGTCGGCGGTCCGCGCGTACGGGAAGCACGGATTCGCGATCTGCGAAGCGGTCGTCATCGATATCGGCGGCGGCTTCGTGATGGACGACTACGTAATGGCAAAGCCGATCTGATACGCGACCGGAAAGACCCATGCCCAACCCCCTCACCTTCTACGACAACTTCACGCGCTCGCTGCGCCCCTTCGTCCCGGTGCATCCCGGCGGCGAGGTCGGCATCTATGCGTGCGGGCCGACCGTCTACGACTACCAGCACATCGGCAATTTCCGCACGTTCATGTTCGTGGACACGCTGCGGCGCGTGCTCGAATGGAACGGCTATTCGGTGAGGCACGTGATGAACGTCACCGACGTCGGCCATCTCACTTCCGATGCCGACACCGGCGAGGACAAGATGGAAAAGGGCGCGCGGCGCACCGGCAAGACCGCCTGGGAGATCGCGCAGCTCTACACCGACGCGTTCCTGGTCGACATGAAGCGGCTCGACATCGAAGACCCGGCGGTCTTGTCCAGGGCAACCGACCACATCCCCGAGCAGATCGCGTTCATCGCCGATATCGAGAAGAACGGGTACGCGTACCAGACCTCCGACGGCGTCTACTTCGACACCGCGAAGCAGAAGGACTACGGCTACCTCGCCCGGCTCGACGTGAAGGGGTTGGAGGCGGGTAAGCGCGTCGACCTCGGGGAAAAGCGCCACGCGACCGACTTCGCGCTATGGAAGTTTTCGCCGCCGGGCGAGAAGCGGCAGATGGAATGGGACAGCCCGTGGGGCAAGGGCTTCCCGGGCTGGCACATCGAGTGCTCGGCGATGGCGCAGAAGTACCTCGGCGATTTCTTCGACATCCATTGCGGCGGCGAGGACCACATCCCGGTTCACCATACCAACGAGATCGCGCAGACCGAGGCGCGGGTCGGCACGCGCCTCGCGAATTTCTGGATGCACGGCTATTTCCTGCTGCAGAACGACGCGAAGATGGCGAAGTCGGCGGGCGAGTTCCTGCGCCTCGATTCGCTGATCGAGCGTGGTTACGATCCGCTCGCTTACCGCTATCTGTGCCTTACCGCACACTATCGCGGCCAGCTCAATTTCACGTGGGACGCCCTCGATTCGGCGGCAATCGGGCTTGACCGGATGCGCAACGGTCTTTTCGCGTTGCGCGACGCCGGGGCCGCGGAGCCCGATCCGGCGATGGTCGAGCGCTTCGGAAATGACATCAACGACGACCTCAACGTGCCGCGCGCGCTGGCGCTTGCCTGGGAAACGCTGCGCGGCGACCTGCCGCCGGCGGTGAAGCGCGCGGCGCTGCTCGCGTTCGACCGCGTGTTCGGGCTTGCGCTGGCGGCGTGGGAGCCGAAGGTCGAGACGATTCCCGGCGCCGTGCGCGCGCTGGCCGATGCGCGATCCGCGGCCCGCAAGTCGAAGAACTGGGCGGAAGCCGACCGGTTGCGCGGCGAGATCGCCGCCAGCGGTTGGGAAATGGAGGACCGCGCCGACGGCTATGTGCTGAAGCGGCGCGCCTCGTCGGTGAGCTCGCGGTGAAGCTTGCGACGCGCGACGACGGCACGCGCGATGGCGAGCTCCTCGTCGTGTCGCGCGATCTCACTCGCTCGGTCGCGGTTCCCGAGATCGCGCGCACGCTGCAGGCGGCGCTCGATGCGTGGAATTCCGCGTCGCTTTCGCTCGCCGCGATCGCGACCGAGCTCGACGCCGGGCGCCTGCCCGACGCCCTCGCATTCGATGCGCGCCGCGCGATGGCGCCACTGCCGCGCGCCTTTCAGTGGGTCGACGGCTCCGCGTACGTTAATCACGTCGAGCTCGTCCGGCTCGCCCGCGGCGCGACGATGCCGTTGACATTCTGGACCGATCCCCTGATGTACCAGGGCGCCTCGGACCGCATGCTGGGACCGTGCGAGGACATCGTGCATGCGGACGAAAGCTGGGGTATCGATTTCGAGGCGGAAGTGGCCGTCATCACCGACGACGTGCCGATGGGTGCGAATGCCGCCGAAGCGGCTCGCCATGTCCGGCTGCTGATGCTGGTCAACGACGTCAGCTTGCGCAACCTGATCCCGGCCGAACTCGCGAAGGGCTTCGGCTTCCTGCAGTCGAAGCCGGCAAGCGCCTTTTCTCCCGTGGCCGTCACGCCGGATGAGCTTGGCGACGCCTGGCGCGGCGGCAAGGTGCATCTGCCACTTGTTTCGCATCTCAACGGCGCGCTCTTCGGTCGACCCGACGCGGGCGTCGACATGACGTTCGATTTTCCGACGCTGATCGCGCATGTCGCGAAGACACGCGGACTGGCGTCGGGCAGCATCGTCGGCTCGGGGACCGTTTCCAACAAGGAAGGCGACGGACCGGGTCGCCCCGCGGCG
>JBDTLY010000421.1:0-3187 GCA_039934535.1 Casimicrobiaceae bacterium
GATGAAACATTCCGCCGGGTGTCGCGAAATCGTTCTGCATGTCAACAACGACAACCGCGCTTCGATCGGTGGAGATCTTCAGCGCCGACGGTCGCGCCGTGATCTCCATAGTTCGGGCCTGCATCACTTGGATCACCCCTTCCTTGTCGGAGGCTAGTCCGTCTCGGTCCGAACGAATTCGGGATACAGCTGGTTGGGAGCAAGTCGCGGACTATCGCGGGTCGGGTGATCGGTATGGGTTCGTTCGGTCAGGCCATCGAAATCACATCCGGTCCTCTGCGGAAGCGCGGTGGGTCGCCGCTTGTTGGCCTGCCGTTGTTCTGCGCCGGCGCACTGTGTTGTTGGTCGCGTAGCCGTCGATGAGTTCGACGAGAAGGGCTTCGTCTTGGGCTGATACTGGCCATACATCAAGGGGGAAGCGGCCTGCTGAGACATCGTCAGATTGGGATCCTTTGAACAGAAGGATTGGTCCCAAATATCCGGCGGCTCGCAGGCGGGGCGCGATTTCAATGCCATTGAGGTGTGGCCTCATGTGGTCAAGAATGACGACGTCGGGCATTCGCCGGGCACACGCTCGCAGGGCGGCGTCGCAGGTCTGTGCCTGTATCACTCTGTGTTTGCTGGCTCGAAGGCGTTCGCGCAGTGCCGTACGGTCAGCCGGTGAACCATCCACGACGAGGACGCTCAGCGCAGGCTTTGATCGCAGACGCGCCTTCTTGGCCGCTCCTTCGAGGGATTTGGTGCGGAGCCATTCGGTGGTCGCCGAGCCGGGTGCCGGCCGCGCGAGCGCATAACCCTGCAGGTAGTCGATCCCCAGCACGACCAGTCGGTCGGCGACACTGCCGTCTTCAACTCCCTCGGCGACGACTTTGAGGCCGAGGCTGTGGCCGAGATCGATGATCGAGCGCACGATGCGTTCGGTGCGACTGTCGATTTCGAGATCGAGAATGAACGACCGGTCAATCTTCAATTCGTCAACCGACAGGTGATTCAAATATGACAACGACGAGTATCCGGTGCCGAAATCGTCGATCGAAATTCGGATGCCCGTCGACCGGAGCGCATGCAGCGCGCCCGACAGGATGGGGCTGCTCCCTTCGGCCAACGCAGTTTCGGTGATCTCGAGGGTCAGCGCGTCGGCGGGTAGTCCCGCCGCCTCCAGGATTTCCCCGACCTGGCGTGCGAGATCAGGCTCCCCCAGCAGCTTGCCGGACAGGTTCACGGCGACCGATGCACGCAGGCCGTTGGCGCGCCATTGAGCAGTCTGTTGAACGGCGAGGGTCATCACCAAAGTTGTCAGCGCTTCGATCAGTCCGTTCTGCTCGGCGAGCACGATGAACTGGTCTGGCGAAACCGCGCCGCGCTCTGGGTGATACCAACGGGCAAGCGCCTCGAAGTGATGCAACCCGCCACTGCCATCGACGATCGGTTGATACGCGACGGTCAATGTTTGTTCGACGATCGCCCGACGGAGATCGCCGACGAAGCCGAGTTCGTCACGGCTTGACTCGTTGGCGCCGTCAGTATGCATCGACCACCCACCGGTCAGCGTCTTGGCGTGCTCGGTGGCAGCGGCGGCCATCTGCACCAGTGTCTCTCCATCGACGCCGTCGACGTTCGTCACGACACCGACGCGCGCTGACACGTACACCGGGTTACCGTCGGCCCAATACGGTCGTTTCAGAACGTCCCGGATGTCGACGGCCAACGCCGCGGCGTTGAGCGGATCGTGCATGCCGAGTGCGAGGATGGCGAACTCGTCACCCCCGAGTCGTGACACCGTGTCATCGCCTCTGACGGCTGCAGTCATTCGGCGGCCAGCCTCGCGAAGAATCAGATCACCGGCCTCGTGCCCTAGGCCGGAATTGACTTGATGGAAACGATCGAGATTGATCACCAGCAACGCCAGCCCTCGCACTGATCGCCGCGGCAGGGCCAACGCTGCGTGCAAACGGTCGTAGAACAAGTCCCGGTTCGCAAGACCCGTCAGTTCGTCATACGACAAACGCCGATTGAGCGCCGCCTCGACCGCCAGGCGTGTCGTCAAGTCCTCGATTTGCACCAACACACGCAAGAGATTCCCGTCGGCGTCCTTGACTGCAGCCCCGGTTGTGCGCGCCCAGACCAATGCTCCGCTCGCCGTCACGTACCGTTTCTCCACCGTAAAATCGTCACTCTGCCCGTTGACCAAACCTTCCATGGCCAACGCGCCGGATGCCAAGTCGTCTGGCGCCGTCACGTCACGAAATGACTTGCCGTTCAGTTCGACAGCCGTGTAACCCAGGTACTTGCACAGGGCGTCGTTGACCTGCAAATAGGTACCTGATTGATCCGTGATTGCCATGCCCATACTTGCCCGCCGAAAGGCAGCATCAACGATCAACGCCGCGTCCACGCCCGCGATACCTGCTGACGCACTGACGATTTCCACCACTTCTCCTCCGCGGCACGAATGCCAACTACCTCAGAAGTCGCTCAATGTGTACGAATCAAACTTCCTGCTGCGGTCACAACCCAAGAGGTCCGGAGGCCGTAATGACAAACCAACCGTATCAACCGGGTCCTCAAGCCGGGCACAATCGGAAACATGATCGCCTCGGGAAAGAACTGGGTTCACCGCAAACTGCGACCAACGGGTCGCGGCGATGATCCATCCGTCGATCCGTACATGCTCGCGGCGCCGGTTCGTCGAGCATTGGGTGCCCAGGCCAATGACCAGGAAGTTGTAGCCGCTTCGCATGAGCGCAGAGGGCCCCTGGCATCGGGGACATCTGCTCCTGTAACTAGCAGTATGCGCCTACTTGGGCGTGTCTACGGAGCGGACTCGAACGACCGTGGTGCATCGCTAGATATGTGCGGCTTGCCGACACTTCCGTGACGGTCTCGACGCCGAGGACATTGTCTGAATCCTGAACCCTCTCGGGAGCGCGCGAGGGCGCTGCTTCGACGCGTACAATGTCGGCATGCGCCACGTCGTCGGGACGCTCCAGGTCGAGCCGCTGGACGCGACATTCGGTGCTGTCGTCCGCGATGTCGTCTTGAGGAGCGCGAGCGATGCCATCATCGCCGAGATGACCGACCTGTGGCTCGAATATGCGCTGCTCGTGTTTCCTGGTCAGTACATGACACCGCACGAGCAGGACGAGTTCGCCCGTCGCTTCGGCGACCTCGAGTTCACCGCGACCCC
>JBDTLY010000422.1:0-3184 GCA_039934535.1 Casimicrobiaceae bacterium
GCCGGCCGCGTGCGGATCGAGCGACGGATGCGCGTAGGTCGTGCCGCTCGCGCTGTAGCCCGGGATCATCAGCAGCGGCGGCAGCGTCGACGCCCGCCGCGCATACCGTGTGAGCCGCGCGCGCACGGGCCGGCCGTCCGGGAGCGTCGCGACGTCGAACTCCGAAATTTCCGGATCGGGCAGTCCCTTGACGATGCCGGGCAGGCGCTGCGGCTCGCCCGGGTCGGCCGGATCGGGCTTCCGGAAGCTCCAGACATGCAGCGTCAGCAGCAGGCGCAGGAAGTAGCCGGCGAGTGCGCCGAGGTCGCCGATCGCGGCGACCTCGTCCTGCTGCTTCAGGATCTTGAGGATCGGCACGCCTTGCTGCGTGAGGTAGGACACGTCGAGGTCGAGCACGGGCGGCTCGGGCGCCGGCTGCAGGCCTGGGAACGTGTCGAGCGACAAGCGGCTCATCTGCCACCACGGATTCGACTTTCTCCCGTAGGTGATGCGTTTCCGGCCGCGAATCGCATGCTGCCGTTTCATCGCGTCGAAGTCGATCGCCTTGTCGATTTTCTTCTCGGGCACCTTGTCGATCGTCAGCGCGTACTCGAACAGGCGGACCTCGCCGGCGTGCGACGCGAGCGCCCACAACGCCTCGAGCCGCTTGCGCAGGCGCCGGCACGGGTCGCGGAGAAACGGCAACCGCATGCAGAACGATTTCTTCTCGTCGTCGTCCGGGGGATCCAGCGGCTTCTCGCGCACGCCGAGGATCAAATCCTTGACCTTATCCGCCAACGCCTGCCAGGTGTCGCGAATGCCGCGGTTGAACAGCCACGCGGGAATCGCCCGGCATCGCCGTTCCTTGTACGTCGACGCCTCGCGCTGCATGAACGCGAGCGACCCCGCGACCGGCGCGCAGAAATGCGCAAGGTCGTCCAAGTCCTCCTCGCTTCCGGCGCCGCGATGCCAGATGTTCCATTCCTCCGCGACGAAGACGCGCACCCGGCTCTTCTCGTGGTCGATCACGAGCTTGCGCTTCATCGGCACCTTGCCGCCGGCGCGGCGCGGGTCGCCGTCGCGAACCGGCTCGCCGGACCGGTCGCGCAGCGGATCCGGCAGGAACATCGGCGCAAGCGGCGCCGGCACGAAGTGCAACGTCAATTCGACACGGGACAGGATCGTGCCATGGGGGATCGCGGGCAGCAGCGCTTCGCCGGACATGCGCTCGATGATCTGCCCCTCGGTCGGCACCGGTACCTCCGGGGGATCCGGCAACACCCGGAATACGGGCCGCACGCTGCGTTGCGAACTCGGCGCGGGCGGCGGGTTCAGGTGCCAGACCTTCTCCAGCCCTTCGACCGCCCGCCACGCAAGTGCCGCAATCGTCAGCGAGGGATTGATGCCGAGCGATGTCGGCACGATCGAGCCATCGAGCACGACGAGGCTGCCGAACACCGTTCGCATGTCGGCCGGCTTCGCGCAATCGAAGACCTGCCCGATGTCGTTGACGGCGCCTTGCGGGAGCAGCGTGCCTTTTTCCTCCCGCGGGTCCTGCACCGGAATGGCGGCTTCGCCCATCGGGCATCCACCGAGCGGATGCACGGTCAGGAGCGGCCCCCGCTTGTCGTCCATCAGGAACTGCATGTCGTCCGGCAGGATCTGCCAGGCGGGGTTGGCCTGCACCTCGCCATCGATGCGCGAATCCTCGCCGAGCGCGCGCAGCGCCTTGATCCCGTCGGTGAAGACGCGATGGTCGCGCGCCTCGGGCCAGCGCACGCGAATGGCGCCGTCGCCGTCGTTCTCGTCGTCGGCGTCGCCGGTCAGCTCGAGTGCGCCGCCGGCGCCATCGTCGCCCATCACCGCGAAAATCGACGAGCTTTCGATCGCCTCGCCGTTGACCGCGCACGGGTCGTGGTCCGGCTTGCCGGGGTTGTGCGCGTCGAGGTCGATGTGCCCGAGCTGGCGCAGGGTGTTGCCGGTGGTGACGACCTCCTCGAACACGCGACGCAACGGGCCGGGGACCGCCATCTCCTCGATGACGACGCCTGCGTTATCGTTGCGCAGGTCGATGATCCCGGTGATCGTCGGGCCGACGTGGCGGGTGCGGGGCGACTGCCGCTCGTCGGCGATCGCGTTTACCGGGACTCGCTTGCCGCCGGCGCGATCGCGCTGGTCGTACGCGACCGCGATCATGTCGCCGTTGGTGGAAAAGCATTGCCCCAAGCGCGCGCTGAACACGAGTTCGTCGCTGCGCGAGCGCAACAGGATCTCGGTCGAGCCGAACGTGCCCGCGGCGAGGATCACCTTGCGCGCGACGATGCGGAACGGCCCCCCCTGGCGCGCGCGAAGATCGGCGTCGGTGTGCACGACGTCGAGCACCCATGCGTTCGGAGCGGCCCCGTCAACACCCGTTCCGACCTCGGCGCCGGCGCCGGCGGCCGCAGTGCCTTTCCCGTGCTCCACGAGGTGCCGCTGCGCAAGGCGCAGGACCGTTGCGCCGGTGTAGATGCGGGCGCCCGCCCGGTGGGCGGTGCAGAGCAGGTTGACGTCGAGCGAATCCTTGGCGCCGTGGTTGCAGCCCGTCGCGCAATCGCCGCAGCGCACGCATTCGTCGAGCGCGACGCCCGCCGACGATTCGCGCTTCTCCGTCAGCGCCACCGTGATCGCGGCGGCGCCAAACGGCTTCGGCGCGCCACCGTGCACCGACGCCATCCGCTTCAGCACCTTGTACTTCTCGGGGATCTTGTCCGGGTTGAGGTCTACCGTGTTGTCGACGAGATCGTGCTCGTGGCCCGGGCCGGGAATGCGGCCATGGATCCTGTCGGCGCGAATCGCCCCACCGAGCGCTTCCTTGACCTGCGCGAAGCGCCGGTCGCGATCGTCGGCCGACTCGTCCCGGATCTGTTTCGGCCACGCACGGCGCTTGAACACTTCCTCGCTGGGCTTCGCCATCACGCCGGCGTTGATGAGCGAGCCGCCACCCAGGCCGTTTGCCACGACGGCGCCCACGTCGGGGCCGATCCGCACGTCGAAGAGCCCTTCGCGTTCGCCGCGCGCGCACCCCGCGCCGTCGGCGGAAAAGCGCACATGGCCCGCGAGGTCCGACATCCGCGGCGGGAACATGCCGGGCAGGTATTCGCGGCCCCGCTCCAGCACGATCACGCTGATCTTCCGGTGATTCGGGTCGGTGTCATCCGTTGCG
>JBDTLY010000423.1:0-3170 GCA_039934535.1 Casimicrobiaceae bacterium
GCTGCCGGCCGGCCATCGCAAGCGGCGGGCACGGGTCGGTCATCGAGTGCAGGTCGAGCAGGTAATCGACCGTGTCGTAGACCGGCCGGAGCTCGCGGGCGCGCGCAAGGTCGACGCTCATGCGCGGGCCGTCCAGCACTTCCGGCGTCCACAGCCGGTTGAAATCCTCGTCGACGCACCGCGAAGAGTACGGCTCGGCCGGATCGAAGGTGCGATAGGCGGCGACATTCGCGAAGCAGATCGACAGCGCTCCGCGCACCGGCCGCATTCCGGTGTCGAGCAGCCAGTCGAGCGCAATGGCGCCGCAGACTTCGTTGCCGTGCGTCAGCGCCTGAAGCAGCACATGAGGGCCGGGGCGGTCGGTCCGGAACGTCCACACGTAGGACGTGCCCGTGTTGCCGGTGGCCCAGCGGCCAAGGTCGGGAAACGTGACCTCGATGGCCGGCGGCCCCGCGCGATCGCCATCGGGCGCATTGAACCCGCGGCGGGCGTCCATCAGCGGTGCAGCTTCATGAAGCGCAAACGCGGTCGGCAAGCCGGCGCATGAACGCCTCGCAGCGCGCAAGCTGGTCCACGCCCACCCATTCGTTGGGCTGGTGCGCCTGCGCGATGTGGCCCGGGCCGCAGATGATCGTCGGGATCGAGGCCAGATGGAAGAGCGAGGCTTCGGTGCCGAACGACACCTTGCCGTGGCCGTCGGCCGCATTGCACGCGCGTCCCCATTCGGCGATGTCGCTCTCGTCGTGCGTGTCGAATCCCGGCGTGGACGACAGCACGTCGAATTCGATGTGCGCATCGGCGGCAACCTTGCGCATTTCGGGCAGGAAGCGCTCCGCGTAGGTCTTGACCTCGGCGAAGAACTCGTCGGGGTCGTCGAACGGCAGGTGGCGGATCTCGAAATCGAACCAGCAGTCGCGCGGCACGATGTTGAGCGCCGTCCCGCCGTGGATCACGCCGGTGTGAACGGTCGTGAACGGGACGTCGTAGGCCCCGTCGAACTTGCCGTTGTCGCGGAACCCGCGCGCGATGTTCGTGAGATAGGTGACTATCTCGCACGCGATCTGCACGGCGTTAACGCCCAGAGGCGTGAGCGACGAATGCGCCTCGTGCCCGCGCACGCGGCAGCGCCAGCTCTTCTTGCCCTTGTGCGCCACGACGAGCTCCATGCCGGTCGGCTCGCCGACGATGCAGCCCAGCGGCGAAATGCCGCGCTGTCCGACGTCGGCGATCATCCGTCGCACGCCGATGCAGCCGACCTCTTCGTCGTACGAAAGCGCGAAGTGGACGGGCCGCTTCAATCCGCGGCGCAGGAACTCGGGGACGAACGCGAGGCCGGTCGCCGAGAAGCTCTTCATGTCGGTGACGCCACGGCCGTAGATCCTGTCGCCGATCCGGGTCGCCTCGAAGGGATTCGTGTCCCAGGGCTGGCCGTCGACGGGAACGACATCCGTATGGCCGGACAGGACGATGCCGCCCACGGTTGCGTTGCCGTCTTGCGCCGGGAGCGTGGCGAACAGGTTCGCTTTCCTCTTGTCGTCGTTGAAGATCAGTGTCGATTCGATGCCATGCGACTCGAGGTAGTCGATGACCCAATCAATGAGCTTCAGGTTGGACTCCCGGCTCGTCGTGTCGAATGCGACCAGCGTGCGGATCAGGGGCCAGGCGACGAGTTCCGCCTCGACGCCGGCGGAGACGGGACGGAGGGCGGCTGACGTGTCGGGTGCGTTCATGACAGAATCGATGCTTGCGCGTCGACGAAAGGACGTCGGAAGATGAGCATAGGCAGCGCCGCGACCACTGTCAAATGCGCCGGCGCGGGCGGCGTGCTGGCCGCAATGGTGTGCATTGCACACGCGCAGTCGCCCCTCCCGCTCGACACGATTCGCCTGCCGCCGGGCTTTTCGATCGAGCTCGTCGCGCGCGTTCCGAACGCGCGGGCGATGACGTGGGGTACCAACGGCACACTGTTCGTCGGCTCGACCGGCGCCGGGAAGGTCCATGCCGTGACGCTGCCGCCGCCTGGCACGAAGGGCGACGCGAGGATCACAGTGGTCGCTTCGGGACTTGCCGAGCCCGCGGGCGTTGCCTTTCGCGACGGCGCGCTCTACGTGTCGGCGATCGACCGCATCCTGCGCTTCGACGACATCGAGCGAAGGCTTGCTGATCCGCCGCGCCCGGTCGTCGTCACCGAACGGTTCCCGGCCGAGCAACACCACGGACGCAAATTCATCGCGTTTGGCCCCGACGGCAAGCTGTATGCGAACGTCGGCGCGCCGTGCAACGTCTGCGAGCGCGATCCCTTGCGCTACGCGAACATCACGCGGATGAACCCGGACGGCAGCGGCTTCGAGGTCTTCGCCAAAGGTCAACGCAACTCGGTGGGTTTCGACTGGGATCCGCGTACCCGCGAGTTCTGGTTCACCGTCAACGGTCGCGACAGGATGGGCGACGACACGCCGCCGGATACGCTTAACCATGCGCCGAAGGCGGGCCTCGATTTCGGCTTTCCCTATTGCCATGCCGGAACGATTCCGGATCCCGAGTTCGGGACCAAGCGGGCGTGCACCGAATTCGCGCCGCCGGCGCAGAGGCTTGGTTCGCACGTCGCGCCGCTGGGCATGCGCTTCTACACGAGCAATCAATTCCCGGCGCGCTACCGCGACCAGATCTTCATCGCCGAGCACGGTTCCTGGAACCGCAGCAGGAAAATCGGCTATCGCGTCACGCTTGTCACGCTGGACGAGAAGCGGCGCGCCACCGGCTACGAAGTATTCGCGGAAGGCTGGCTGCAGGGCGAGCGCGCGTGGGGCCGTCCGGCGGACGTGCTTGTAGCGCCGGACGGTTCGCTGCTCGTGTCGGACGACGAAGCGGGAGCGATTTACCGCATCCGCTATCGGCCGTAACCGTGATACGCAACCGCCGGCGGCCTTGCATAGAAAGGACGCGGCGCCACGTAGCGATACGGGACGATCACGGGAGGTGCAACCACGATTGGCGCAACGTGGCGATACCACGGACGATAGCGCGCATAACCATAGCCAGACCCGTGGCCAAACCCGCGATAGCCGTACCCGTAGGCGGGTTGCCCCGCCGACACGGCAAATCCCGGACCGCCGACGGAAACGTTCCAGGCGACGACAAAGAACGACAAAAGCAGATTCGCTTTTTAT
>JBDTLY010000424.1:0-3141 GCA_039934535.1 Casimicrobiaceae bacterium
ACCTCGACATCGCGGCCGACCGCGCGCTCGGCCACTACACGCACGAGAAGAGCTCCGTCGGCGCCGCCGCCGCGCTCGCGACGCTCGAAGTGATCGATGGAGAGCGCCTGCTCGACCGATCGCGCGAACTCGGCATGCATGCGCTCGAAAGACTGCAGGCGATGAAGGCCCGGCATCCCTTGATCGCCGACGTCCGCGGCATCGGCCTGCTGCTCGGCGTCGAGCTCGCGCGCGACGGCGTTCCGGCGCGGCGGGAGGCCGAGCAGGTGATGTATGAATGCCTCGTGCGCGGGCTCTCGTTCAAGGTCGGCCAAGGGAATGTGCTCACGCTTTCTCCGCCGCTGGTGATCGCGCGCGACGACCTCGACGCCGCACTTGGAATTCTCGATGCCGCGTTGACGGACGTGGAAGCGCGCGCCGCCTGACGATGCAGACGCTGTTGAACCTCCTCGCCGGCGTGTCGCTCCTCGTCTGGGGAACGCACATCGTGCGCACGGGCATCCTGCGGCTCTACGGCGGCCCGCTGCGCCGCTTGCTGCGCCACTGCGTCCACAACAGAGTGGCGGCGTTCTTCGCTGGCATTGGCGTCACGGCGCTGATCCAGAGCAGCACCGCCACCGCGCTCATCGTCGCCGCGTTCGCCGGCCAGGGGCTGATCGGCACCGCGCCAGCACTCGCGGTGATGCTGGGCGCCGACGTCGGCACGTCGCTCGTCACCGTCGTGCTGTCGTTCGACCTTTCATGGCTCGCGCCATTGCTGATCTTTGTCGGCGTGGTGCTGTTCCTCGCGCGACAGGCCGAGACCATCGGCCGTTTCGGACGCATCCTCATCGGGCTCGGACTCATCATCTTCGCGTTGCAGTGGATCGGCGTCGCGGCGCGGCCGGTGGTCGAGGCGGCGGGCGTCAAGGTCATCTTTGCCTCGCTGACGGGCGACCTCCTGCTCGACATGCTGGTCGCGGCGCTCCTCACGATGCTTTGTTATTCGAGCCTCGCCGTCGTCCTGCTCCTGGCCGCCTTCGCGTCGCTCAAGGTTATCGCATTGCCCGTGGCACTCGGGCTCGTCCTCGGCGCCAACCTCGGCAGCGGCCTCCTCGGCATGCTGTCCACGATGCGCTCGCCGCCGGAAGCGCGGCGCGTTACGCTCGGCAATTTCCTGTTCAAGCTGATCGGCTGCCTGCTGCTCATGCCGCTCGTGGGTCACGTCGAGGGCTGGATCGAAGGCCTCAAGCTTGATCCGGCGCGCGAAGTCGTGCTGTTCCATTTCTGCTTCAACGTGGCGCTCGCGCTGGCGTTCATCTTCTTCACCGCGCCGATCGCACGCGTGGCCGAGCAACTGCTGCCCTCGCGCCCGGCGAGTGACGACCCGTCGAAGCCGCGCCATCTCGACCCGTCCGCGCTCGATACGCCGGCGCTCGCGATTTCCTGCGCGGCGCGCGAGGCGCTGCGGATCGGCGACGTCATCGAGCAGATGCTGAACGGCATGCTGACGGTTCTGCGCACGAATGATCGCGTGCTGGCCGAGCGCCTGCGCAAGATGGACGACATCGTCGATGACCTGTATACGGCGGTCAAGCTCTACCTGACGCAGATTTCGCGCGAAGCGCTGGAGCCGACGGAAGGACGCCGCTGGGCGGACATCGTCTCGTTCACGATCAACATGGAACAGGTCGGCGACATCATCGAGCGGATCATCACCGACGTCGAGGACAAGAAGATCGACAAGGGACGTAACTTCTCCGTGGCCGGCATGGCCGAGATCTGCGACCTGCACGCGCGGCTCATCACCAACCTTCGCCTCGGGCTCTCGGTGTTCCTCGACGGCGAGCTCAAGGCGGCGCAGGAGCTTTTGGCGCAGAAGGTGCTGTTCCGCGACCTCGAGCGCGCCTATGCCGACTCGCACCTGTCGCGACTGACGAGCCAGACGATGGAAAGCATCGAGACCTCGTCACTGCACCTCGACCTGATCTCGGACCTGAAGCGAATCAATTCGCACATCTGCTCGATCGCCTACCCGATCCTGGAGCAGGCCGGCGTGTTGGCGAAGACGCGACTCAAGGAGCCCACGCCGGCGCGCGCGCCGCCCCGCGCCCGCACCACGGCGAACGGCGCCACGAACGGCAAGGCGGCCGACGGCGAGAACGGCAAGCCGGACTGGCCGAAGCGCAAGCCGCGCTCCGCGTGACCGAACTCTCGCTCGGCGTCACCCTGGCGGTGCTCGGCGCCGGCCTGCTGCATGCGACGTGGAATGCGCTGCTCAAGTCCGCGCCCGGCGGCGACCCGATGCTCGACACGGCGACGATCGTCGCAGGTTCGGCCGTTTGCGGCCTGGTCGTGATCCCGTTCGCCGGAATGCCTGATACCGCTGCGTGGAAGTTCGCGGCCGTGTCGTCGCTGATCCACTGGGGCTATTACGTCACGCTGGCGCACGCCTATCGCACCGGCGATCTCTCGTTCGCCTATCCGCTGATGCGCGGAACGGCGCCGCTCATCGTGACCGTGCTCGGCATCCTGTTCCTGCGCGAGTGGCCGACGCCGCGCGTGGCGCTCGGCATCGCGCTGATCTCGGCCGGGATCGTCAGCATCGCCTTCGTGCGCCGGGGCGGACATCCGCCGGCGGCGGCGGCCTGGGCACTCGCCAATGCGGCGATCATCGCGGTCTACACGCTGATCGACGGCGCCGGCGCCCGCGCGTCCGGCAACCCGCTCGCCTACGTCAGCTGGCTCATCTTTCTCGAGGCCATCCCGTTCCTCGCCTGGATCTGGATGCGGCAGAGGTCGGTCGCATTCACCTACATCGCCCGCGGCTGGCGTCGGGGCCTCATCGGCGGCGCCGCCAGCCTTGGCGCTTACGCCATCGTGCTCTGGGCGATGACGCGGGCGCCGGTCGCCGCCGTCGCCGCGCTGCGCGAAACCTCGGTGCTGTTCGCCGCGCTGATCGGCGCGGTGCTGCTCAAAGAAGGACTCGGGCTGCGCCGGCTCGCCGGCGCGGCGAGCGTCGTTGCGGGCGTCGCGGCGTTGAAGCTCTGACCGATCCGTTCCGCAATTCCGGCTGAAACCCATGACCTCCGCCATTCCGACCCAGTCCCGCGCCGTCGTCATCGGCGGCGGCATCGCCGGCGTCTCCACGGCCTACCACCT
>JBDTLY010000425.1:0-3128 GCA_039934535.1 Casimicrobiaceae bacterium
GACGCCCCTTCTCGTCGAGGAACGACACCAGCGCCTCGCCGACACTGAGTTCGGTGATGACTTTGGCGGTGTCGAGCTTGGGATTGGGCCGCATGGTATCGGCCGCCGCCTTGACGGCCTTCTGGTCGCGCGGCGTAAAGGCGCGCAGCGCGTGCTGGACGCGATTGCCGAGCTGGCCCAGCACGGTCTCCGGCACGTCGAGCGGATTCTGCGTGACGAAGTACACGCCTACACCCTTCGAGCGGATCAACCGGACGACCTGCTCGATCTTGTCCAGCAGCACCTTGGGCGCGTCGCTGAAAAGCAGGTGCGCCTCGTCGAAGAAGAACACGACCTTCGGCTTGTCGGGATCGCCGACCTCCGGCAGCCGTTCGTACAACTCCGCAAGCAGCCACAACAGCATCGTCGAATAGAGCAGCGGCGCGTTGAGCAGTTGATCCGCGACGAGTATGTTGACGACGCCGCGCCCCTCGCCGTCAGTCTGCAGCAGATCGTCGATGTTCAGCATCGGCTCGCCGATGAACTTCTCCCCGCCCTGTTGCTCGAGGGCGAGCAGCCCGCGCTGGATCGCCCCGATGCTCGCGGCCGAAACGTTGCCATAGCTGGTCTGCAGCTCCTGCGCATGATCGCCGACATGCTGCAGCATCGCGCGGAGGTCCTTCAGGTCCAGCAGCAGCATGCCGTTGTCGTCGGCAACCTTGAACACGAGCGCAAGGACGCCTGCCTGCGTTTCGTTCAGGTTGAGGATCCGGGACAGCAGCAACGGGCCCATGTCCGAAACCGTCGCGCGTATCGGGTGACCCTGGGTTCCGAAGACATCCCAAAAAACGGTGGGGCATCCGCGGTACGCGGGCTCGTCGACGCCGATCAGCTTGAGACGCTCCAGCAGCTTGGGCGAGGCCGCGCCAGGCTGCGTGATTCCGGACAGATCGCCCTTGACGTCGGCCATGAACACGGGCACGCCGATACCCGAAAAGTGCTCGGCCATCACCTGCAGCGTGACGGTCTTCCCTGTTCCGGTGGCGCCGGTGATCAGGCCGTGACGATTGGCGAGCGCCGGCAACAGGAACAGCTCGATCTTCGAATTCCGGGCGATCAACAGGGGGGCGGGCATGCGTGGCTTTCGGGGATCGTTTCAACGTCCAGTGTAACGGAGTTGATGGCCCAGCTCGTCGTCTTCGCGAAAGCGGGGACCCAGCTCGTCGTCCTCGCGAATGCGGGGACCCAGCTCGTCGTCTTCGCGAAAGCGGGGACCCAGCTCGTCGTCCTCGCGAATGCGGGGACCCAGGGCCGTACAAGGAACGGGCCTGGATTCCCGCGTTCGCGGGAACGACGGAGAGTTTTGCGTGCGCCCTTGATCAGTCTCCCCTGAACGGAACGCGATGCCCGCTTCAAAGGAATTCGATTACATCATCGTCGGCGCAGGATCGGCCGGCTGCGTGCTCGCCAATCGGTTGACCGAGGCGACGGACATCACCGCCTTGCTGATCGAAGCCGGCCCGCCGGACCGCAGCATCTTCATCCGCATGCCCTCCGCATTCGCCTATCCGCTCGCGGACGACAAGTTCAACTGGGCGTACGTGACCGAGCCGGAGCCGTTCATGGAAGGTCGCCGCATCGCCTGCCCGCGCGGTCGCGTGCTCGGCGGCTCGTCGTCAATCAACGCGATGGTGTACATCCGCGGCCACGCGCTGGACTACGACGGCTGGGCCCAAGCCAAGGGCCTCGAAAACTGGTCCTATGCGCATTGCCTGCCTTACTTCAAGCGCGCGGAAACGCGGCTGGGGACGCAACCGAGCGGCGCCGGCGATTACCACGGCGACAGCGGCCCGCTCTACGTTACGACTCCAGCGATGCGCAATCCCCTGTACCGCGCCTTCATCGAAGCGGGCACGCAAGCGGGATACGTCGCGACGGAGGACATGAACGGCTATCGGCAGGAAGGTTTCGGGCCGATGGACCGGACGACCTACCAGGGCAAGCGCTGGAGTACGGCGATGGCGTATCTTCGGCCGGCGCAAACGCGGCCGAATCTTACCGTCGCGTCGCGGCATCTCGTCACGCGTATCCTCTTCGAGGGTACGCGTGCGGTCGGTGTCGAGATCGCCCACAACGGCAACGTGACACAGGTGCATGCGCGCCGCGAGGTCATCATCTCCGGCGGCGCGATCAACTCGCCGCAGATCCTGATGCTGTCCGGCATCGGCGACGCGAACGCGCTGACCCAATGCGGCATCGATCCGGTTGCGGACGTTCCGGGCGTGGGCGCCAATCTGCAGGACCACCTCGAAACCTACGTGCAACATGCGAGCACGCAGCCGATATCGCTGCATTCGACGCAGAACCTGCCGGCGAAGGGATTGATCGGCGTCGAATGGCTGCTGTTCAAGACGGGTCTGGGCGCGACCAATCACTTCGAATCAGGCGGCTTCATCCGCACTCGCGCCGGCGTGCGCCATCCTGACATCCAGTACCATTTCCTGCCGATCGCGATCTCCTACGATGGCAAGGAGACGGTCGACCAACACGGATTCCAGGCGCACATGGGTCCGATGCGGCCGACGTCGCGCGGTTCGATCACCCTTGCTTCCGCGGATCCACGAACGCCTCCCCGTATCCTGTTCAACTATATGGCGACCGAGGCTGATCGCCGCGAGATGCGCGATGGCATACGGCTAACGCGTGAAGTCTTCGCGCAGACGGCGTTCGACCCGTTTCGCGGCGCCGAGCTTTCGCCGGGACCCGACATTACCACCGATGCCGCCATCGACGCCCATATCCGGCGCAAGGCGGAGAGCGCGTACCATCCATCCTGTTCATGCAAAATGGGCGCGGACGACGATCCGCTGGCCGTGGTCGATGGCAATCTGCGCGTGCGCGGCATCGAGGGCTTGCGCGTTGTGGACGCGTCGATCATGCCCGCCGTGGTGAGCGGCAATCTCAATGCGCCGACGATCATGATCGCGGAAAAGGCAGCCGACATCATTCTCGGGAAGACGCCGCTCCCGCCGACCACGGTGCCGGTATTCATTCATCCGGAGTGGCAGACGAAACAGCGATGACGGCCGTCGTCCTCGCGCGCGCGGGGACCGAGTGCAATTAGTGTAAGTTTCTGGGTTCCCGCGTGC
>JBDTLY010000426.1:0-3121 GCA_039934535.1 Casimicrobiaceae bacterium
GTGTGTTGTCCACGAACACGCCCGTGCGGCTGGGCGAGACGGTGTTACCGTTGGCATGAATACCTGTCAGGCAGTGGCGCAGGAAGCTGTCGACGATATAGACGCGCATGGTCTTGGCGGTCGCCAGATTGATGCAGGCGCCGCCGTCCTCCGGAAAATTGCCGACCGACGACTTTTCGATGTGGACCGCCCCTGCATTCTGAATGTCGATGCCGATCAGCGGCAGCGCCGCGCCGCCGGGGACGCCCGTGACGTCGAGCCCGCGCAGCGTGATGTCGTCGGTATCGCCGGCGTTGATGACAATACCGGTCGTGATTGCGCTCACACCGCCCTGCACGCTGATGCCGCCGTAGACCCCTGTCGGTCCGATGACCTTCAGCGACTTGTTGATCACCATCGGGCCGTACCCGGCCGTGTCTAGGATCACGACTTCGCCGCCCGCATTGGTCTGCGCAATTGCCGCGTTGAAACTGCGGCACGGTGCGAGTAGCGAGCAGTTCGGGCTGGTGTCCAAGCCATACGATGCGACGAACGTGCGCTGCGGAAGGGCCGCCATTGCGACGCCGGCCGCCATGAGCAAGACCAACACGGACACGCCGTGAACAATCGAGGACGAACGGGACGCAAGGGGTGCGCGCTTCATGAAAGCCTCCTTCTCTTCGAATGGGACGTGCCGGGCAGCGGGGAAAAGCCTGCGGCGGAAAGATTACGATGCCATCAGGGTCTTTGCAAGCGCCGGCGGGCGGAACGTCGTCCCGCCACTAGCGTGCCGCCGCCTTCTTCTTTGCGAGGTCGATGTCAGCGTACTTCCAGGACCCGCCGAATTGCGACGGCCAGTAGCCCAGCACCCATGGGTAGTGGATCACGTTACCCACGACGTACGTGTGCAGGATCATCGGCATCCAGCTCTGTGAAATGTCCGACATCTTGCGCGCCAATGCGGTGCGTGCCATGCCGGCCGGCGTGCGGAGAAATTCCTCGTACGCGGCGTCGTACTCGGTGCGCTTGAAGCCGGACGGATTGGTATCCAGCGTCTCCTTGCCGTATAGCGTCTGCAGAATCTGGTATCCGGAGGGCTCGAGCGACCGGACGCCGAGATTGAACATCGGCAGCTTCCCGGCGCGGCTGAGATTGAGGAGCTCGGCAAATGTCTGCTGATTGACCTGCATCCGGATGCCGATCGCGTCCATGTTCTTGCGCCACAACGTGTCCGCCTCCCGGTACCACGACTCCGGCAGCGTGCCGCGGACGACGGTAAGCGGCTTGCCGTCGGGCGTTTCGCGGAACCCGTCGCCATCGACGTCCTTGAAATTGAAGCGATCCAACAGGGCGCGCGCCGCGGCCGGATCGTAGAGCGATTTCGGCGGCAGGCTCGTGTCGTGGCCATTCACACCGGGGGGCAGCAGCTGGTTCGCCGGCAGCGCGTTCCCCGCGAAGAGGACGCGGATCAGCTCGTCCACATTGAACCCCATGGCGATCGCCCGCCGCAGCGCAACCTGGGCATTGGTATAGCCGCCTACGAGCGGATCGTCCATGTTGAAGTACGTGAACGTCAGCGACGGCGCACCGAACTTGATGTGCTGGACCCCCTTGGCGACGAATTCGGGCTTGAGCTTGCCATTGGCGATCACGCGCGTTACTTGTTCACCGGTGATAGAGAGCAAGTCAAGACTCCCCTGCATGAACTCGAGCAGTTGCGGCTGCGCTTCCTCGATGATGCTGATCTCGATGCGGCCGATCTGCGGGAGCGTCTTGCCGCGCATGGCCTCGACGAGACGACGATGCCGCGGTTCGCTGCTTTCGGGGAAGCGGATCGGGCGGTAATCGGGATTGGCCTCGAGCACCACGCGCGCGGCCTTTTTCCATTCCTTGAGCTTGTAGGGACCGGTGCCCACCGGGCGGCTCATGACGTCGTCGCCCGCGGCCTCGACCGCTTCGCGCGCCACCGCCATCGCTGGAAGCCCCGCCAGGCGCTCGAGCACGGTGTAGTCGGGATTCGCGAGCTTGATTCGCAAGGTGTAGCGATCGATGGCCCGCAGTCCCTCGATGGGCGCGTCGTAGTCGAATCTCGCGCCCGGCTTGCGCGCCGCATCGACGACCGGTCGCGCCCCCACGATGAGGTCGGTGAACGAAGCGTCTCCACCAACGCGCAAATTTGGATCGAGGCTGCGCTCGATCGAGTACACGTAGTCCTGCGCGGTGAGTTCGCGCTTCTTGCCCTTGAATACCGGGTCGTCCGCGAAATGGATGCCCTTCTGCAGCTTGATCGTCCAAGTCTTGCCGCCATCGGTGATCACGGGCATCGCCTCGGCCGTGTTCGGAATCACCTTGGCGGGCTCGGCGAGATAGTCGAATTGATAGAGCGCCTCGAAGATCTGGGTGGCCACGCGTGTGGACAGGAGATCGGTCCCTTGTTGCGGGTCGAGGCTCGTGAGGTCGTTCGAGGCCATCCGCAACACTTTGTTCGGGTCGGCGGCGGCTGCTGCAGCCGTGCCGGTGAACGCGAGGATAGCGATCGCAACGACGCATAGGCCCCGCATCGCGTACCCTTTGACCCGTTGGTCGGTGGCGCAGGCAGGCACCGATGTTCCGCCCGCCGTATGGCTAGCTCGGGAATGCGCAAGCCGAATCATGACCCTCAGCGAATTCCGATCGGGCCGAACAACGTCGACGACCCATTCAGATCGGCAAGGTTGTAGCCGAAGAAGTTTCTTCCATCGGTGAAGATGAAGCTCGCTGCACCCACTGTCGCGCCAAACTGGTTGTGCGTCACCCGGCTGTTCGCAAGCGCAATCGTACCGCCGTTCGTTGCCTGAAGTGCGAATTCGTTCTGCGAGACGTTCGTGTCCACAACCGACATCGAGGCTCCGAAGGCCAACGATTGACCATCGGAATAGACGCCGTACGCATGTCCCGAGACCAGGCTGTTCTGAATTGCAACGACCGTCGTGTTGCCGCTGCTGCCCTGAGCACGAACTCCGTAACTCGCACCCGACGCGCCCAGCACGCTCGAATTGCGTATCGTTCCATTGACATTGTCGGTCACAAGGACACCCATACCACCTGCGCTTTCCGATGCTGTTCACGTTCAAGCTCGGCGCTGTCGCGCTGGGGTGCGCCC
>JBDTLY010000427.1:0-3107 GCA_039934535.1 Casimicrobiaceae bacterium
AAGGCGTGATCGTCCACCCTGCGATCGCGACAAGAACCAGCAGCGCGCGCACCGGCGCGAATCCGAACGCATAGCGCGCGCCCTCCTTCCAGCTCGCCCAGAATCCCCCACGCGGTGTTTCCGGTTTCGTTGCGCGCGGCCAGCGCAGGCGCGAGATCGCGACGATGACCGCGACAAACGACAGCGCATTCAACCCGAAGCACACGGCTTCGCCCGCCGCTGCCAGCAGCAACCCGGCGAGCGCCGGACCGACGACCCGCGCGGTGTTGACCAGCAACGAATTGAGCGCGATCGCGTTCGGAAGATCCGCGCGGTCGTCGACGAGATGTACGTACAGCGCCTGCCGCAGCGGAATGTCGAACGCCGACACGACTCCCAGGCACAGCGCGAGAACGACGAGATGCCAGACCTCGAGGTGGCCGAGCGCGCTGAGCAACGCAAGCACGACCGCCTGCAGGAGGAGCAGCGACTGCGTGACGTACAGCGCGCGGCGCCGGTTGACCCGGTCGGCGAGCACGCCGGCGAACGGCCCCAGCGCCAGAATGCCGACGTTGGAGCAGAACGCGACGGCCCCAAGCAGGAATGCAGAGCCGGACAGCCGCCATGTGACCCAACCCATCGCGACCTGCTGCAGCCACGTGCCGATCAGCGACAGGCCCTGGCCGACGAAAAAACGCCGGAAATTGGCGTGCCGGAGCGCGCGGAAGGTGTGCGCGAGCGATGGCATTGTCAGGCGCCGGGATGCGCGGCCGCCGTTGCGATCAGAACTTGCGAAGCTGCTGCTGCAACTGATCGAGCGTCGCGACGTGCCCGGCGAGGCGCGCGCGCTCCTGCTCGACGACCGCCACCGGCGCGCGGGCAACGAATCCCTCGTTTGCGAGCTTCGCATTGGCTTTGACGACTTCGCCCTCGATCCGCGCGATCTCCTTCGCGATCCGCTCGCGTTCGGCGGCGGGATCCACGGCGATTTCGAGCATGAGGCGCGTCGCGCCGACGACCTGCACCGGGGCGTCCGTTGACGGCAGCGTGTCGACGATTCTGACCTCGGAAAGCCGCGCGAGCGCCGCGAGGTACGGCGCGAACTCGGCGAGCGCCGCGGCGTCGCCCGTCGCCACCAGCGGCACCTTCTGCGCCGGCGACAGGTTCATCTCGCTCCGCAACGCGCGGCACGCATTCACGATGTCCTTGAACTGCGCCATTTTGGCGTCGGCCGCCGCATCGACGCGTTCGAAGTTCGCCTTCGGGAACGGCTGCAACTGGATCGTCTCGCCGCGCTTGCCGGCCAGCGGTGCAACGCCCTGCCAGAGCTCCTCGCTGATGAACGGGATGAACGGATGCGCGAGGCGCAGCGTCGCCTCGAGCTCGCGCACCAGCACCGAGCGCGTGCCGCGGCCCGCAGCAGCGTCACCCGCCGCCTCGGCGCGTGCGAGCTGCACTTTCGCCAACTCGACGTACCAGTCGCAGTATTCGTCCCACACGAATTCGTAGAGCGCCCGCGCCGCGAGGTCGAATCGATACGCGTCGAGATGGGTCGCGATGTCGTGCTTCGCGCGCTGCAGGCGGCCCAACAGCCAGCGGTCGACGAACGTCAGCGTCTTCGGCTGCGCGTCGTCGAGACCGACATCCTTGCCGTCGACGTTCATCAGCACAAAGCGTGTCGCGTTCCACAGCTTGTTGCAGAAATTGCGATAACCCTCGCAGCGGTTCAGGTCGAAGTTGAGCGTGCGGCCGAACGTGGCGAGGCTCGCGAACGTGAAGCGCAGTGCGTCGGCGCCGAATGCCGGAATCCCGTTCGGGTACTGCCGCCGCGTGCGCTTCCCGATCGACTCCGCCTGCCGCGGGTCCATCAGGTTGCTCGTGAGCTTGGCGACCAGCGCGTCCTGCGTGGTGCCGTCGATGAGGTCGAGGGGATCGAGCACGTTTCCCTTCGATTTCGACATCTTCTGGCCCGCTTCGTCGCGGACGATCGCGTTGATGTACACCGTGCGGAATGGAACTTCGCCCGTGAAATACACGGTCGTCATGATCATCCGCGCGACCCAGAAGAAGATGATGTCGAATCCCGTGACGAGCACCGACGACGGCAGGAACGTGCGGAGCTCCTTCGTGTCTTCGGGCCAGCCCAGCGTCGAATGGCACCACAGCGCCGAGGAGAACCACGTGTCGAGCACATCCTCGTCGCGGACGAACGACGCCGGTTCGTGCCCGAGCTTCGCCCGCGCCTGTGCGCGTGCCGCGGCTTCGTCCCGAGCGACATGGACGTTTCCCGCTTCGTCGTACCACGCGGGAATCTGATGCCCCCACCAGAGCTGCCGCGAGATGCACCAGTCCTGGATATTGTTGATCCATTCGAGGTACGTCTTGATCCATTCCTTGGGCACGAACTCGACCGTCCCGGGCTCGCCGCTGCGCGGACTCTTCAAGCCGTCGCCAACGGCGGCGAGGCACAGGTCCTGGATGGACTTGCCCGGCCACAACGGATGCGTTGCCGGCGCGGGCTTGGTCATCGCGACGAACCATTGGTCGGTCAGCATCGGCTCGACCACCTCGCCGGTGCGGCCGCAACGCGGGACGACCATCTTGTGCGGCTTTTCGGATATGAGCAGGCCCGCGACTGCGAGGTCGGCGAGCACCGCCTTGCGCGCGACGTAACGATCCATGCCGCGGTATTTTTCCGGGGCGTTGGCATTCACTTTCGCTTCGAGATCGAGGATCGCGATCACCGGAAGCCCGTGGCGCTGGCCGATCTGCCAGTCGTTGAGGTCATGCGCCGGCGTCACCTTGACCGCGCCGGTGCCGAAGTCCTTGTCGACGAAGGCATCGGCAACCACCGGAATCGTGCGGCCGGTCAGCGGAAGCGTTACCTGCTTGCCGACGAAGCTGCGATAGCGATCGTCGTCGGGATTCACCGCGACCGCGGTGTCCCCCAGCATCGTCTCGGGCCGCGTCGTCGCGACGACAAGCGCTCCCGAGCCATCGGACAACGGATAGCGGATTTCCCACAGCTTGCCCTGCTCTTCCTCGCTCTCGACCTCGAGGTCGGACACCGCGGTGCCGAGCTTCGGGTCCCAGTTGACGAGGCGCTTGCCGCGATAGATGAGGCCGTC
>JBDTLY010000428.1:0-3104 GCA_039934535.1 Casimicrobiaceae bacterium
GAAAATGGCGTGATCGTGGCGCTGGCGTTGACCGCGGCGTCGCGGCTGGTGGCGGTGGCGCTGACGGCGAAGTTCGCCAACGCGCCGTTGGCCGCGAGGTCGACGCGGGTGTCGCGATACACGCCGTCGCCCGTGAAATTGAGCGTCGTGTGCAGCGCGAATGGCGCCACGGCGGCAAGCTCCGCTTCACCTGCGAGCGTGCCGACGTCGGTGACGAACCGCAGCTTGCGCACGGCGTGCGTGCGCGCGCCGCCGCGATAGTCGAAAACGACGCCGCGCAACGTCCCTGCGCGCGCGCCGACGCGCCACTCGAGGCGTTCTACGCCGACGTTGTCGACGGCGACCTCGAGCGGTAACGAGAGATCGGTCGGTTGCGAAAGCGGCGCGTCGGAGCCTTTCATCGTGATCGCCAGCCGGTGCGCGCCCAATCCGGTGACATTGACGTGCTTGGTGAAGAGGCCGATGACACTCCAGGTCAGCGCCACGTCGTCGGCCTCCACTTCGACGTCGTCGCCACGCCACGCTATCCGCGCGACCCGCAGCGTCGACAGCACGGAACCCGTCGCTCCCTCGACGGTCAGGCGGCCTTCGCTGGCGGCGATCGCGCGCGCGATCGCCAGTTCCAGGGCTGCTGGCGTGCTGAGCCAGGCAACGCCGCCCGCGAACGCCAGCACCAGCGCGATGCCGAGCCAGCCGCTATGTCTCAACCAGCGCCAAAGGCGCATTGGCTTCGCCACCGATCCTGCTTCCGGTTCGGGCGTCATAGCGTCAGAACGAAAGCCCGACCGAGAAATGCACGCGCACGCTGTGCGTTTCCTGGCCATAGGCGAGGTCGATGCGAAACGGGCCGATGGGCGTGCGGAAACGACCGCCCACGCCGTAGCCAAGCGCCATGTGGAGATCGCCCGGCGAGTCGGCCGCGTCGCCGGCATCGACGAAGGCGGCGAGCCCCCAGTTCTCACCTATCCAGCGTGTGATCTCGCCGCTGGCGACCGCGTAGTAGCGTCCGCCGACGGTCGCGTCGCCCAGCGCCACGCCCAGGCTGTCGAATTCGTAGCCTCGCACGGTCGTGTCTCCGCCGGTGCGGAACAGGAAATTCGACGGGATGCCGTCACGCGAGCTGGCCAGCACCGCGCCTGCCTCCGCGCGCGCAGAGAGCTCGGTATTGCGCGACAACGGCCACCAGGCGGCCGACTTGCCGATCACGCGGCCGAATGTGCGCGACGATGCGCCAGGCACACCGGCGCCCAGCTGCAGGTTCGCCATGTAGCCTCGTTGCGGCGTGAGCAGGTTGTCGACCCTGCGCCACGTGTATTCGCCGTCGACGTAGAGGGCATGCGAGTCTTCCGTCGGGCTGCCCATCGGCTCCTGCTTGTCGACGTAGTAGCCGACGCCGAACGCCGGCGTGCTGATTTCGTTGATCGATCGCCGACGCCATTTGACGCCTGCCGTCTGTGTCACCAGGTTCTCGATGTCGGTGCGCTCGAGGCCGACGCTGAAGGAGTCGAGCCAGCCGCCGGGCGCGGGTGGCAGCACGAACCGGATGCCTCCGGACGACAGTTTCGTCTCCACGCGCGCATCGGCGTAGAACTGCAGGCCGTGGCCGTCGATGTTGACGTCGCTGTAATTGCCGCTGGCCTTGAATTGGGTGTCGGTCGAGTAGCCAAGGCCCAGCTCGAAGCGCCTGGCCGGCGCCTCGATCACCGCGATGGTTACCGGGGCGCCTTCGGCCAGTTCCGGATCGGGCACGATCGACGCCTGCACGCTCGCGAAGTAGCCGGAGGCGAGCAACCGGCGGATGAAATCGTCGAGTGGCCGCTCGCCATAGAGGTCGCCGGGCTTGATGGTCGAAAACGATTTCACCAACTCCGGGGAATAGCGCTCGAGGCCGCGCACTTCGATGTTCCCGAAGTGGAACGCTGGCCCGCTGGAAATTTCGACGGAAAGCTCGGCGCTGCGGGCGTCCGGATCGATCTTCGCCTCGCTTGCGACCAGTCTTGCCGCCGCGTACGGGCTTGCCGCGAGACTCGCCACCGCCCGATCCTTGGCGGATGTCCACGCGGACTGCCGGAACACGTCGCCGGCCGGCAATCCCCAGCCTTGCTTGACGCCGGCGATGGCGTCGGTGCCCGTGGGCACGTCCAGTTGTGCCGGGCCAAGCACCACGACCGTGGTCTCGGTGACGTTTGTTGGCAGTCCGGCGGTGACCGTTAACGCAATGTCGGCGGGCGTTTTGCTTCGGTCGATGGCCAATTCAACCTCGGCCGAAAAATAGCCCTGCGTCGCCGCGGCTTCCCGCGCCTGAGGCAGGGCTTCGCGTGCGAGGCGGTCCAGCAGATCCTCGGTCATGTCCGCGAAATCCTGCCAGCGGACGAGGTCGACCGCAGCGCTTATCGTGCTTTCGATGGCGCTCGGGGCGACGACCCGGACGCGATACCGGATCGCGTCATCGCCGTGAGGCGCAGTCGCGACCGGGGGTTCGGGCGCGGTGGGTGGCGCTTGCGCGTCAGCGCTAGTCGGTGCTGCGGCTGTCGCGAGCGTCAGCGCGCAGAGCAGGAGGCGCACCGCCTTCCAGCATTGCTCTGCCGACTGCTTCTTTCGATTCGCAACGATCTGCACAGGCGGCATTATCGCTGACAGTCGCCAGGCGCGCGTCCGGATCGGCCGGTACCTGCGAATACGGCGATGTCACGCGCGGATCGACCGGAGGCTGCGGGGAGATCAAGTAGAACGGATCCGGATCCTGGCCGAGTTGAAGCGACCTGGGATTCTGCGCCGGATAATTAAGCTGCAGCTCCGGGTTCCTGGACCCGATGAAAGGCCAGAAGGAGTAGTACTGGTTACCTGCGCTATCGTAGTTCGTTGCGCAGCCGGACAAAAGCGACACCGCCGCCAGCATGGCCAGCGATGCAAGGCGGGTAGGCGTGCGGTGGTGCGTTTGGGTCAATGAGTCCGTTGGGGCCATGAAGCCTCCTTGATTGCGCGACGGGCCGTCAGAACCGGGTCTGCAACGTCATTCCCAGGGCCGGGGCGGTCTTGTACGAATCGTTGGTCAGGTCGTTGCCTGACGCATTCTTCACCGTAAGCTTGCCGCCCGTCAATGC
>JBDTLY010000429.1:0-3101 GCA_039934535.1 Casimicrobiaceae bacterium
CGCATGGACTCGTTGCGCGCTGGCGGCTCCGGCGCGGCCAGCAGCTTGCCGGCCGCCAATCCACCCGCGCCGGATTCCGCCGGCATCGAAGCGGAGGGAGGTGAAGCGACCGGCGCGGCCTGCTTCGCCTCACGCTTCTGTCCGTCCGCCGGGAACGGCTCCGCGACTGGCGCCGCTGCCGGTTTCGCGGCGTCCATCGCGCTGGCCTGTCGTCCGCCACTTGCCTCGGCCTGCGGTGCGGGCGCTGCGGCGTTCGTCGCGGCGCGTTCTTTGGATGCGGCGCCGGTGTCCTTGCGCAACGTCGGCATCGGCACGGGCGAGCCCGCAGGGGG
This sequence comes from Casimicrobiaceae bacterium, assembly GCA_039934535.1. Lineage (GTDB taxonomy): Bacteria > Pseudomonadota > Gammaproteobacteria > Burkholderiales > Casimicrobiaceae > CAIWHR01. The sequence goes on from JBDTLY010000429.1 coordinate 333, forward strand.
TGTCGCCATGGTGCGGTTGCGCGCGTCGCCGCCGACCGGGGGTCCTTGCCGCACGGGGGGCGGTGCGGGGACAACCGTCGACGCGGGCGCCGCGGGTGCGGGTGCGTTCGATTGCATTGTCGGTTCGCGCGCGTCTTCCTCGCGCGCGCGCGCCTTCGCCTTTTCGGTTGCGGCGGGCATGTCGGATACGACGTGCTTGTCGCTCTCGGCAACGCCCGCCTTGTCGGGGCCGGCGAGCTGCAGCACGCCGACCGCGATCGCGCCGATGGTCGCGGCCGCGGCGAGCGGCGCCCACCAGCGTTCGGGCCGAAGCGCGCTCGGAACTTTCGCCACTTGTTCCTTCGCCGACTGCGGACCGGCGCGGACTTCGCGCCGCGCGGCCGCGAGGATCGCGTCGTCGAGTGCCGCCGGGGGCGCCTCGTGCGAGGCCGCGCGCCAGGCCGCGTCGAAGCGCGGGTCGCGGAGGTCGTTCGGGTCCTGCGTGCTCACTTCAAGTCTCCCAGTTCCACGCGCAGCTTTGCCTGCGCGTAGCGGATGCGGCTCTTCACGGTCTCGATCCCGGCGCCGGTGAGCTCCGCGATTTCGGACAGCTCGAGCCCGCCTTCCTGATGCAAGAGGAACGCCTCGCGCTGCGCCGCCGGCAGCGCCGCCAGCGCCAGCTTGATCCGTGCGCCGATCTCGCGCGTGCCCGCGCGCACGTCCGGCTCGTCGTTGCGCGGGCCGGGAATCGCGTCGAGCGGATCGTCGTCGTCATTGACGCCAGCGCTCACGAACTCCACGCGGCCCGTCGCGCGCCAATGGTCGATCAGCCGGTTGTGCGCGATCCGGTAGAGCCACGTCGTGAGCTTCGCGGTCGGCGCGTAGCTCGCGCGCACGCGGATCACGTTCATCCAGACATCCTGGAACAACTCGTCGGCGGTCCCCGCGTTGCCGCAGTGCCGGACGAGATAGCGGTAGACCCCGCCCTTGTGCCGCGTGTACAGCGCTTCGAACGCCGCGGCGTCGCCGGCCGCGTACGCCAGCATCAGGTCTTCGTCACCTGGGTCGGTCCGAGTGGCGTCGGCCTGTGCGCGCGCGGGCATCGCCCGCGAGTATGCGAGTCATAGGCCCCCTGCGCAACCGACGCCGAGCCGTCGATCGCGTCAGCGCGTCGGCGGATCCGGAACGAAGCGCGGCCATCCGGGGAATGGGTTCGCGGACCGCGCCACCACCGGCGGCGGCAGGATGCCCATCGCGACAAGGTTCTCGCGGCGATCGTAGTAGATCGCGATCGTCTCGTTCGGCGTCGCGCTTTCGCGCTCGAAGCGGACCATCTGCGCGGGCGATTCCTCGCTGCGGCCGTGGCCGGTGCCGAGCTTCGACATCGGCGCGGGCGCGGGCATCGATTGCGCCGAAGGCGCCGCTTGGAGGCGGCCCGCGACTTCCTCGCGCGAGCGGGCCTGGTCGGCGCTGGCCTGCGGCTCCCCTGCGTATCCACCTTCGGCCGCGGGCGCTTGCGCCTTTGCCCCGGACGAATCGCTGCGCCGTGCCTCGTTCGCGACCTTGTCCTTGTACGGTCGCCACGTGACGGGCGGCTGCTTTTCGCGGAACACGGCGACGCCGATCACGCCGACGTTTTCGGGCCGGCCGGTGCGCGTCGCGTAGGCATCGGGCAGCTCCGTGAAATAGAACGCGGCCGTGCGTGCCATGTTCTTGCGCCAGCCCTGGATCTCGGCGCACTCGTACGCGTTCAGCACGTAGCCGGATTGCGCCGGCGACGCCGTGTCGCCGTTGACCACGTTGACGCCGTCCACGCTCATGACGGCCAGCACGCGGGCGGGGGTCGCGTTGCAGTAGCGGATCGAATACTCCTGGCCCGGCGCGCCGACGACCCAGTTGCGCCCGCCGCTCGGATAGACCGGAAGCGCCTGGCCGTTGCCGCGGGTGATGATGTCGACGTTGCCGAGTTGTCCAACCGCGGCCGCGGGGTGGGCGGCGACGGCGGTCGCCACGGCCAGCGCCAACGCGCCAAGAGTGAGCGCACACTGTCTGTTATTCGCTTTTGCCTTGGGCGGTTCGATCTTTGTATTTGCCATGGTTCCTCCTTGAATATCGATTGGGTAACGCTGAGCCTTCAAACGGTCGGGGCCGGCCAACGGGGTCAAGTGAGGGGCGTGCCATAATTTCCGGATGACCGAACCGGATACCCTGCCGGCCATCGTCACCGGCGGCGCTTTCCTGCTCGCGGTCGTCTTCGGCGCCGTCGGGCAGCGGGTCAATTTCTGCACGATGGGTGCGATTTCGGACGCCGCGAATTTCGGCGACTGGCGCCGGATGCGGATGTGGGCGCTTGCGATTGCCGTTGCGATTGCCGGTGCGGCGATGCTGCAGGCGGCCGGCCTCGTCGACTACGGCAAGTCCATCTACACGGGACCGCGCATCGCGTGGCTGTCGATGATCGTCGGCGGCTTCCTGTTCGGCTTCGGAATGACGCTGGGCTCGGGCTGCGGCAGCAAGACGCTGATCCGCCTCGGCGGGGGCAACCTGAAGTCGCTGATCGTCCTCGTGTTTCTCGGCATCTCGGCGTACATGGCGCTGAAAGGAGTGTTCGCGGTCTGGCGCGTAACCGCGCTCGATCCGCTGCGCCTCGACGTGGGCACACCGACCTCCGACCTCCCCACCGTGCTCGCCCGTCTGGGGCTGTCGACTGCCGCCAAGGCGTGGGTGCCGTGGCTCGTCGCCGGCGGCATCCTGATGGGCTTCGGCGGGGTGACGGCGTTGGGGTGCACG
>JBDTLY010000430.1:0-3091 GCA_039934535.1 Casimicrobiaceae bacterium
AGCGGGTCGACCCATAACGGCTCGATCACGCCCTGCAGGCCGAACACGCTGCCGAACAGTACGCCGAGCAATGCCGCGCCGATGCCGCCGGCGATGAACAGGCGGGCGAGCGGCCAGCGCTTGCGCAGCACCACGCCCGCCGCGGCGATCACGAGCCCCTGTCCGACGTCGCCGAACATGTAGCCGAACATCAACGGCACGACGAGCACCAGCAGCAGGGTCGGGTCGGCCTCGTCGCGCGCCGGTATGCCGAGCGCGCGGCTGAAGATCTCGAACGGCTTCGCCCACAACGGATTCGAAAGCAGAAGCGGCGCCCTCGTCGTCGGCGGCGCGCCCGGGAAGTGCAGCAGCGCGCGCGCGCCGGAGTTCTCCAGGGAGTCCCCGATTCGCGTGCCCGCGAAATCGCTGGTCCAGCCGGTGATCCGGCAAAAGAGATCGCCGGACTCGAGCGCGCGCACGTTCTCGATCAGCCATTGCAAGCGCTGCGCGTCGCCGAGCGCCGTTGGCAGGTCATGCTTCAGGTGGAGGGCCGCAAGTTCGGCGAGAAGTCGATTCCGCTCGCCGTCGAGCGCTTCGAGGCGCGGCCCAATGTAGCGCGCGGTCGCGTCGGCGTCCGTTTCGAGCCATGACGGCGCATCGTAGACCCGACCTTTGAGGAGGGCGGCCTGCTGGGCGAGCGCGTCGATGTCGTCCTCGCTGCCGACGTTGAGCGCGGCCAGCGCGCACAGCATCGTCCCGTCGAGGTCGACGTTGCGCGTGAGGACGCCGGGCGGCAGATGCGGTTCGCTATCGGGCGGAAACACGACGAGCCGCGCGTGCAGCACGGGACCGGCATCGGCGAGTTGCGCGAAGTCGAGGCCCGTCGGGCCGATCACGGCGAGCACGCGACGCCACAACACGATCTCGGCGCGCTCGTCGCCGATTCGCTCGATCCGCCTGATCACGGGTTCCGCTGCTTCGGCCCACGCGCGCACTCGCGCGAGGCTTCGCGCAAGCGTCATCGCCGGGGCCTCCGGGAATGCGGACGCCGGATGCGCGCCGGCGGGCCAGTACGCATGATGGCGCAGCGCCAGCTCCGCGAATTCGGCCAGCTGCGGGCGGAGGTCGGCGAAAACCGCGGGCAGCGCTGCGCTCGGCCGTGCCTCGATTTCGACCGCACCGGTTGTCGCGAGCGCCTCGAGCGCCAGCGTGGCGTCGTCGCGCGCGGCGAGTATTTCAAACCAGCGTGCAGGCCGCGGGCGGATCACGCGGCGACTCCGAACCGGGGAAAGATCGCCCGCCGCAGCAAGTCGCCGCGCAGCCGCTCCAGGTCGAGGGCAGACAACGCGAGGAAGATGAACACTGCGGCCGGGTCCGAAATGGCGCGGCGATAGAGCAGGGTGAGGCGCGAGGCCAGAACGCGACGCGGCAGCGCGCCATCGCGGGCGACGGGTTCGGCGAGTGCGCCGCGATGCTTGTCCAGAATGCGCGCGAATTCGCCGAGGAGCGCGCGGTCCGATCGCGCGTCGCGCGGCACCCGGCGTTGCCATTCAGCACGCCACGCCCGCGCAAATCCGTCCGGGTCCGACCATGTGGCAGCGAGCGGCGCCAGCGGTCCGGCCGCGTCGGGGATCGCGGTGTCATCCGCGAGATCGCCGAAGACCGCGTCGCCGCGCATCCATGGGAGCGGCGCACCGCGGCGCGCGAGATACTGCACAACCGGGAGCTCGACGAGCAGCCCGGCCCAGGCAATCGCGCGCTGCCATTCGGGCGGCATCCAAAGACGCACCTCGTCGACCAGCGCGCGCACATTCGCGCGCAGTGCGGCTTCGATTGCGTGCGGATCCGCATCCGGGGAGATGCCCGTCACCCACCGCCGGAACGGCGTCGATCGCGCCGCGTCGAGCAGGGCAGGCAAACCGCGAATGACGGTCAGAGAGCGCCATGCCGCTTCGCCCGGGCGCTCGCCGAAGCGCGCCGCAACGCGCGCCAGCGCGTAATCGAGGTCGCCCGCGCGGATCACGGCGATGCCGTGGTGAGCTCGACGCAGAGCGCCGCCACTGCGCGTTCGAGGCGCGCGAGATCGTCGGAGGAAAGGGCGCGCACGGCATCCTGCGCCCTGACCTCGGCGTCGATGGCGGCGATCTCCTGCGCGGCGCGGCCCGCGAAGGCCTCGCGCACGCGGCGCATGCGCTGCTCGGTGCTCTCGGCAATTGCGTGCGCCGTGGTGCGGGCGGCTTCGACGAGCGCGCCGGCGTCGCTTGTCGCGCGCGCTACGACGTCGCGTGCCTCGCGCTCGACGGCGAGCACGCGGACGATGGCCGCATCGGCGGCGTCATCGGCGGACGGAGGGAGTCGTCGGGTCATGGGCCTGCCTGCGCGAAAGAAGACGTTCGTTTCGCTTCCGATGGCCGTTCGCGCCGGACACCGATGGCGACCGTCGGCCGCAAGGCAGAACGAGTCGCAGTCTCATTGCGCCCTTCCTTCCCCGCGCACCCTGTTACACAAACCGTTACAGCGCTCGAAACAGCCGATACGGACCCTTTGCCGCACTACCGCCGCTCAAGTTATCCCGTTCATCGAGACGGGTTGTTGACCGGCGTCAAGATGCCGCCGGTGCGACCGGTTCCAAATAGCATCGTGTGACAGAGAGTGCAACACAGCGCGGCGGCGGCCGCGGATGCGCACGTTCCTCCCGGAGGATAGACCGTGTACGAAACCACCTATGAACTCATGCGCCGGCAGGGGATCACGCGGCGCAGCTTCCTCAAATTCTGCAGCCTCACCGCGGCTTCGCTCGGGCTCGGCGACGCGGGGGCGCAACAGATCGCGAAGGCGCTGGAGACGAAGCCGCGCACGCCGGTGGTCTGGCTGCACGGGCTCGAATGCACGTGCTGCAGCGAATCGTTCATCCGCTCGTCGCATCCGCTCGCGAAGGACGTCGTGCTGTCGATGATCTCGCTCGACTACGACGACACGCTGATGGCGGCGGCCGGCTTCCAGGCCGAGGAGCAGCTCGAGAAGACCATCGCCAAATACAAGGGCAACTACATCCTGGCGGTCGAGGGCAACCCGCCGCTCGCCGACGACGGCGTCTACTGCATCCCGGGCG
>JBDTLY010000431.1:0-3057 GCA_039934535.1 Casimicrobiaceae bacterium
CCGCGACGGCGAACACCGCATCCATGTCGTGCTCGACCAGCAGCAGCGCGTGATCCGGCGTGATCTTCTTCAGGAGTTCGACCATCCGCGCCGCTTCGTCGGCGCCCATTCCCGCGAGCGGCTCGTCCAGCAACAGCACCTCCGGCGCGGTCGCGAGCACCATCGCGATTTCGAGCTGGCGCTGCTCGCCGTGCGACAGCGCCGCGGCGACCACGTCCCCGCGCGCCGCGAGTCCCGCTGCGTCGAGCGCGCGCTGCGCCGCCTCGCGCACGGGCGCAAATGCAATCGCGTCGGACGCGATGTGCAATGCACGCGGGATGCGCGACTGCGCCGCGAGCCGGCAGTTCTCGAACGCCGTGAACGCGAGGAAGATGTTCGTTTTCTGGAAGCTGCGGCCGATGCCGATGCGCGAGCGGCGGTCGGGCGTGAAGCGCGTGATGTCGAGGCCCTTGTAGCGGATGCTGCCGCGAGACGCGTCGAGCTCGCCCGACAGCAGGTTGATGAGCGTCGTCTTGCCGGCGCCGTTCGGCCCCAGCACGGCGTGCAGCCGGCCCTTTTCGAGCTCGATCGCGACATCGCTCACCGCCAGCAGCCCGCCGAAGCGCCGGGAGAGGCCTTGCGTGGTGAGGATCGCGTCACTCATCGTCGACCAGCGTGCGCTTGAAGCGTCCGGCAACGCTCGCAAGGCCGCCGGGAAGGAAGATCACGAGCGCGATGATCGTCGCGCCAAGCAGCAGTTGCCAGTGCGTCGTCATCGACGAATAGATTTCCTCCAGCGCGACGAACGCCAGCGCGCCGACGACCGCGCCGTAAAGGCTTCCCTGCCCGCCCAGTATCAGCATCAGCAAGACATTGCCCGACTGGTGCCACGACAACAGCTCGGGGTTCACGAAGCCGAACTGCAGCGCGGACAGGTAGCCCGCGAGCCCGGCCAGCGCGCCGGCGATCGCAAAGCTCGCGAGCTTGTAGCGGTAGACCGGAAACCCGAGCGAGCGCATCCGGTCCTCGTTGCTGCGGATGCCCTGCAGTGCGCGACCGAATGGCGAGCGCAGCAGCATCCGCAGGAACAGGAATACCGCAATCATCATTGCGAACACGAAAAAGTAGACGTGGGTCGCGTTCGCGAGATCGAAGGGCGTCACGCCGAAGATCGTGGCCACCGGCTTGAAGTTCATGCTGATGCCATCGGAGCCGCGCCCGAATTTCGTGTCGTGGAACACGAAATAGAACATCTGCGCGAACGCGAGCGTGACCATGATGAAGTAGATGCCCTTAACGCGGACGACGAAGATGCCGACGGCGAGCGCCGCGAGTCCCGCCGCGGCAATGGCGACGGGCAGCGTGAGCCAGAGGTTGGCGGCTTCGTACTTCGGCGCGATGAGGCCGAGCGCATAGGCCCCGATTCCGTAGTACGCGGCGTGGCCGAACGAAACGAGACCCGTGTAGCCCACCAGGAGGTCGAGCGAGAGCGCGAAGATCGCGAGGATCATCATCTTGGTGACGAGCTCGGTGTAGAACGTCGCGCCGGCGAACGGGAAGAGCGCGAGCAGCGCGAGCGCTGCCAGCAGGGCGGCCCTCTTCCCGTTCACGATGTGGGGCCGGTCGTGGGCATGCGCTAGACGCGGCGGAAGAGTCCTTCGGGGCGCCACAGCAGGATTGCCGCCATCAGCACGTAGACGACGACACCCGCGGCCTCCGGGACCAGCACCTTGCCGAAAGTGTCGGCGAGCCCGATCAAGAGCGCCGCCACCAGCGCGCCCCAGATCGAGCCGATGCCGCCGATCACGACGACGACGAAGCAGATGATCAGCACGCCCGTGCCCATGCCCGGATACACCGACGACACCGGCGCCGCCAGCATTCCGGCGAACGCGGCAAGCGCCACGCCCAGCGCGAACACGACGCGGTAGACGAGGTTAATGTTGATGCCGAGCGAAGCCACCATCTCGCGGTTCGACGCGCCGGCGCGGATCATCATCCCCAGCCGGGTCTTCGCGATCAGCAGGTAGAGCAGCGCGGCCAGCACGATGCACACACCCGACATGAACAACCGGTAGACGGGATACGAAAGCGTCGCCGTCAGCGGGATCGACCAGTTGAAGATCTCAGGCACCGCGACGCCATGCACGTCGTTGCCGACGATCAGGCTCCGCAGCTCCTCGAACACGAGGATGAGCCCGTAGGTCAGCAGGACCTGCTCGAGGTGATCGCGCTTGTACAGGCGGGAAAACAGCGCCCACTCGAGCACGATGCCAAGCCCAACGGAGAGCACGATGCCGACCACGACGGCCACGAACAGGCTGCCGGTGGCTGCGGCCAGTGAGAACGCCATGTAGGCGCCAATCATGTAGAAGCTGCCATGGGCGAGGTTGATGATGCCCATGATGCCGAAGATCAGCGTCAGTCCCGAGGCCACGAGGAACAGGAGCAGCCCGTACTGGAGGCCGTTCAGGAGCTGGATCAGGAACGAGTAGACGTCCATCAGTCGGCGAACGGCGCCTCACAATGAAACGCGGGCAGGCAAGCCGCCTGCCCGCGCGCAATCTTACAACGTTCTCAGAACTTGCAGCCCTACAGCTTGCAACCCCGTGGCGGGTCGGTCAGGTTCTTGATCGCCACGCTGACGTACTTGTTCTCCTTGCCTTCGACCTTGCGCAGGTAGATGTCGTGGATCGGGTTGTGGCCCTTGTTGAGCGCGAGCGAACCGCGCGGACTGTCGAGCTTGGCGGCGCCCATCGCGGCTACCAGCTCCGCGCGCTTGCTTGTATCGCCCTTGACCGCGTTCATCCCGACGATCAGCAGCTGCGCCGCGTCGTAACCCTGCACCGCATAGACATCCGGCTCGACCTTGAATGCCTTCATGTACGCGGCGCGGAACGCATTGTTCTTCGGGTTGTTGAGGCCGTCGGCATAATGCAGCGTCGTCAGCATTCCTTGCGCTGCCTCACCCTGCGCTTCCAGCGTGCCGTCGGTGAGGAAACCGGGCCCGACCAGCGGAATCGTCTTGTTGAGCCCGGCCGCCGCGTAGTCCTTGACGAACTTGACCGCGCCGCCGCC
>JBDTLY010000432.1:0-3032 GCA_039934535.1 Casimicrobiaceae bacterium
AGGGGGTGCCGGAGCACCTCGCGCAGCGCGTGACGACGCTGGACACGCTCTTTTCGACGCTCGACATCGTCGAAGTCTCGGGTGCGGCGAAGCGTCCGGTCGAGCTCGTGGCCGAGGTCTATTTCGATCTGTCGGCGCGGCTCGGACTGCCGTGGCTGCGCGAGCGCATCGCCGCGCTTCCGGCGGACGCGCACTGGCAGATGCTCGCCAGGAGCGCCATGCACGACGATCTGTCGGGGCTCCAGCGGACGATCACCGGCGGGGTGCTGGGCGGCGGCGACCTGACAGAAGCGGCGGGGCTGATGGGCGCATGGACCGACCGCAACGCGCGCGCGATCGAGCGCGTGCAGCAGCTGCTCTCGGAGCTGCGCGTCGGCGGCTCCGCGGATTCCGCAATGCTATCCGTCGCGCTGCGCGAGTTGCGCAACCTCGCGTAACCGGTACCGCGTCACTGCTTCCAGGCGAACGGGATGTCGGTCCCAGCGCCGTAGCTCCATGAGGCCTGAACGGTGCCATCGAGTTTCGTGTTCACGTACCAGACGCCGTTGCGGAAGATGCAAAGGTCGGCCTTGCCGTCGCCGTCGAAATCGAACAGGAGCGGGACGTCGCCCGGCTGCCCAAACGCCACCGCGTTGCTGACGGTGCCATTGCGGTTGGTGTCGATGTACCAGATTCCGTTCCTGAAGATGACGAGATCCGCGATCCCGTCGCCGTTGACATCGCCCGCAAGTGGGATGTCGCCCGGGACGCCGCCGAGGCCGAACGTCATCGCGACCGCGGTTTGCTGCGAGGTGCTGACGTACCAGGTGCCGCCGCGGTAGATCACGAGGTCGTCGCGCCCGTCGCCGTTGAAGTCCGCGAGCAGCGGCACGTCACCCGCGACGCCGCCGAAAGCGCCCGCGAAGCTGACGACGCCGTTGCGGTCGCGGTCGGCGTACCACAGGCCGTTCCGGTAGACGACGAGGTCGTACGCGCGGCCCGGATCGATGCGGCCGACCAGCGGCTTGTCGGTCGTCGTGCCCAGGTACACCTTCTGGTCGACCGTCAGATCGAAATCGAGATCGATGTGCCAGCGTGCGGTCGATGGCCGCCAAATGGCAACCGAGGCCTTGGAAAACGGCACCACCGGCTTGCTCGCCGCCGCCAGCGGGTCGCTTCCCGCGAGGTACTCCTGCAGGTTCGTCGCGCCATCGCCATCAGCGTCCGCCCCGGGCGTGGCCGAGGTCGTGCTGCCGAAATAGGCCAACTCCCACCAGTTGGGCAGGCCGTCCGAGTCGCTGTCGATGCCGGTGAGCCTGTAGATCGTGCCGTTGCCCAGCCCGACCGCATAAACCTCGCCCGCTTCGTCTTCGCCGAATGCGCTGATCGCGGTGGGCGTGCCCATCAGCTGCTGCTGTCCGGTCCACACGCCGGTGTCGGCGCGCGTCGCGGCCCACATGAGATTGGAGCCTTCGTCGGCGTAGAGGTACGCACCGGCGAGCGCGGGGACTGCATCGCCGCGATATCGGTAGCCGCCGATCACGGCGACGCCGGGCGGATGCGGATAGTCCACGATCGGCGCGACGTAGTTTGCCGGCGGCGTGCAGGTCGGCGGGCTCACGCCCGGCGTGCAGAGGTTGCCTTCCATGACGCGCCAGCCGTAGTTGCGGCCGGCGGTGCCCGGCCACGGGTCGAAATCGATTTCCTCGCGCGCGCTCTGGCCGACGTCGCCGATGAAGAGATCGCCGGTGAGCCGATCGAAGGTCCAGCGCCACGGATTGCGCAGTCCGTAAGCCCAGATTTCGGGACAGATGCCGATGCTTACGCCATCGCAGGCGTTGGCCGCGAACGGATTGGTCGCGGGAATTCCGTAATACGGTGACACGTTGACGTTCTGGTCGACGTCGAGGCGCAGCAGCTTGCCGAGCCGCACGCTCAGGTTCTGCGCGTTGTTCGGCGGGTCGTTGCCGCCGCCGCCGTCGCCGGTGCCCGCGTAAAGGTAACCGTCGTGGCCGAACGCAAGCTTGCCGCCGTTGTGATTGCTCTGGCCCGGATGCGGAATCGTGAGCATCGTTTTGGCGGAAGCCGGATCGGCAAGGTTCGTGTTGTTGGCGTCGCGCTGGTAGCGCTCGATCACGATCGTGCCGTCGCCGGCGCGCGTGTAGTAGACGTAGAAGTACCCGTTGACCGCGTAGCGGGGATGGAACGCGAGTCCGAGCAGGCCCTGCTCGCCGCTGACGGTGACCTTCGCCGAAATGTTGAGAAACGCGGTGGGCAGGATGGCGCCGTTGCGGATGATCCGGATGATGCCGCCCTGCTGGACGACATACAGGCGTCCGGAATTGTCGCCCGCGTGCACCATTTCGATCGGAGACGAGAATCCCGACACGAACGGCGTGAACGCGATCGTGTTGTTGTTGACGAGGCCGCCGACGTTGAAGGGGCTGTCGGGCATCCACGCCGGTCCGTTGGCGGTGCCGCCGCGCTTGATCTGGTCGGCGATGGCGCCGACCGCGGCGCCCGAGCTGTCGTTGAGTGTTGCCCCGTCGCCGTCGTCGAAGTGATAGAGCGCCGCCGTGAACCGGTCGGACACGAAGGGGGCGCGCGGCCGCGGAAAGCTTGCCGCGTAGCGCAGCCTGGTCGAGATCCGCAGTTCGTCGAGCCAGCCCGAGAACGCGAGGCCGGTGTCGTATTTCTCGGCGCCGAGCACCAGGAACGGATCGTTGGGCTGCACCGCGACTCCCGCGTCGGGATACGAAATGTCGCCGCCGGGACCGACCGCCTGCGCCTCCAGATTGCCGTCGACTAACAGCCACAGGTTGCCGTCGCTCAGGCGGCGCTGCACGGCGACGTGATGCCATGCGCTGTCGAGCACCGACGAGATGCTGCAGAGCGTGAGGTTGCCGGTCCCGTTTCCGGAGACGCCGAACACCACCTTGCCGCCGGCGACGGAGAGCCCGTACTTGCGGTCGGCGCCGAAGCGATCGCGGTCGACGACCACGTTGCCGGCCGTCCACGCCAGGTTGGCGCCGCACGTCACCGCGGGCGCGGTG
>JBDTLY010000433.1:0-3029 GCA_039934535.1 Casimicrobiaceae bacterium
CCAATATGGCGACGCGACCGGTCAGCCAGTCGACGTCGACTTCGTACTTGCGCTCGCCCGCCGCCAGCGTGACGCGGCCGCCGTTGCTGCCGCCGTCGGGAAAGAAGCGGATCGCGCCCGTGGTCTCGCTGATGAGGTCGCTCTGCGCGGTGAAGAGCTTCATCTGCATCTCGCGCGGCAGCACGTGCACGTGCGGGTCGCGCTCGATCTGGAACGTGCGGTGCTCGAGGTCGAGCAGCACGCGTGTATCCGATCGCGTGGCCACGGCGTCGTTGCGCGCCATGCGCAGCCCCGCCGCGACTTTGCGCGCCGCGGTCTTGAGGTCCGTGTTCGACACGCCGGGGCCGAGGATCGGAATCGCGATCGCGGAAATGATCGCGATGATCGCCAGCACGACGAGGAGCTCGAGCAGCGTCACGCCGGCCGAACGGAGTGAGCGGCGAGCCGGGGCCCCTGCCGCAGGCAAGGGGGAGCGAGCGATCGCGAATCGCCGCATAAGGCCGACCCGATCTGCGCAGCGAACCACAATGGCAGCACGGAGGCCGCGCAGGCCGCGTGAGCCGCGGCGCGCGGAGCGTGATCGTCGAATGGCGTGACTCATCGGCATCGGCAAGGGAGGGCGGCCAGGCTAGGGTTGCGAGCTCGAGATGTCCTTGTTCGGACCCTCGCCGCCATCTTTGGCGTCGGCGCCGAGCGAGATGATCTCGTACGGCGCATTCGCCGCCGGCGACGAATATTTGTACTCCGTTCCCCACGGGTCCTTCGGCACCGTCGCCTTTTTCCAGTACGGGCCGTTCCAGTTGGCCGTGCCGGCCGGCGCGCTCACCAGCGCCTGCAATCCTTCCTGTGTCGTCGGATAGCGGCCGACCTCGAGCTTGTAGAGATCGAGCGTCTGGCTGATCTGGCCGATCTCGATCTTCGCGGCGTCGGCCTTCGCCTTCTCGCCGCGGCCGATGTAGTTGCCGGCGACGACCGTCATGATCACCGAAAGCAGCACGAGCACGACCAGGATTTCGATCAGCGTCATGCCGCGGGAGGATCCTCGCTTCACCCGGGTTGCAGCCATTGCCGTTCCTCTCGTTCGAATTGCGTTCCGCCGGGGCGCGCCGCCCCGCCGCGAAGTGTTAGACACGGTTCACTGGACAAGTTCGCTCATGCCCATGACGCCGATCAGGATCGAGAACACGATGCCGCCGATCAGCACTGCGAGGGACAGGATCATGACGGGCTCCAGCACGGCGAGAAAGCGCTTGATCGCCATCGCGACCTCGCGGTCGTAGATCTCGGCGACCCGGTTGAGCATTTCCTCGAGGCGGCCGGATTCCTCGCCGACCAGGATCATCTGCACCGCGAGCTTCGGGTAGAGCCCGGTGTCGTCGAGCGGCTTGGCGAACCCCTTGCCTTCACGCAACCGCGCGATCACGCCGTCGAGCGCGTTCGCGAGGACGGTGTTGCCGAGCGTGTCGCGCACGATGGCGAGCCCGTTCAGCAGCGTCACGCCGTTGGCGAGAAGCGTTGCCAGCGTGCGCGAGAACCGCGCCGTCTCGACCTTGGTCACGACGTCGCCAATGAGCGGCCAGCGAAGCATCCGCGCGTCCCAGCGCAGGCGCACCAGGGGATCTTTCAGGCGCCGCTTCACCCAGAGGACCCACAGCACGGCCAGCGCGGCGATCGCCCACCACCACTGCTTGATGCCGGTGCCGAGGAAAATCACAACCTGTGTGGGCAGCGGCAGCGCGCGGCCCGCCTGCGCGAACGTCTGCTCGAATTGCGGCACGACGTAGGCGAGGATCAGCATCAGCGACAGCACGGCGACGCCGATCAGGATCGTCGGATAGATGAGCGCGGAGATCACGCTTTCGCGCAGCTCCTTGTTGCGCTCCATCGTGTCCGCGAGGCGCGTCAGCACGGTGCCGAGCGCGCCGCCCGCCTCGCCCGCCCGGATGATGTTGATGTAGAAGCGCGAGAACACCTCGCGGCGCGCGTCGATCGCCTGCGACAGCGACTTGCCGCCGCGGACATCGTCGCGGATGCCCTGCATCAGCGCCGCCACCGGCGGCGTGTCCGCGAGACCGATCAGGATCTCGAGCGAGCGGTCGAGGGGCAGCCCGGCGCGCAGCAGCGTGGCAAGCTCGCGCGTCATCGCAAGCAGCTGGTCACGGCTGACTTTCTTCGACTCGAACCAGCGGCGCCGTGTGCTGCGCCCGCCGCTTCCGCCGGCCGCGCCGCTTGCCGCCCCGGCGCCACCCGTTCCGACCGCGCGCGCGACCTGCGTGGGCATGAGCCCCTGGTCGCGCAGGCGCTCGACGATCTCCGACTCGTTCGCGGCCTCGAGCTCGCCGACGGCGACCCCGCCCGACGCATTGACGGCCTTGTAGCGGAAAATGGCCATCAATTCTCTCTCGTGACGCGCAGCACTTCCTCGAACGTCGTGATCCCGCGCACGGCCTTGCGCAGGCCGTCCTCGTACATCGTGACCATGCCTTCCTTGATCGCCTCGTTGCGAAGCTCGGACGAGATCGCGTGCTTCATCACGAGGCTGCGCAGCGGGTCGGTCATCGGCAGCATTTCGAGTATGCAGATGCGCCCCGAGTAACCCGTCTGCGCGCAATGCGGGCAGCCCTTCGGATGGTAGAGCGTGATGTCCTTCGCGTCGGAGAAGCGCCGCAGGTCGAACTCCTCGACCACCTCGGGCAGCGCGATGTAGGGTTCCTTGCATTGCTCGCACAACGTGCGCACGAGCCGCTGCGCGAGGATGCCGATCACCGTGGACGTGAGCAGGTAGTCCTCCACGCCCATGTCGAGCAGGCGGTTGACCGTGGAGGCGGCGTCGTTGGTGTGGATCGTCGACAAAACGAGGTGGCCGGTAAGCGCAGATTGCACGGCGATCTCGGCGGTCTCGAGGTCGCGCACCTCGCCGATCATGATCACGTCGGGATCCTGCCGCACGATCGAGCGCAGCGCGTTCGCGAACGTGAGGTCGATCTGCGGCTTCACCTGGATCTGGTTGATGCCGGGCATCTGGTACT
>JBDTLY010000434.1:0-3026 GCA_039934535.1 Casimicrobiaceae bacterium
GATGCCGCCGCGCAGCCGGACAGCGCAAACGAATGACGTTTGAGGCTTTTGCGTCCCGCGGCGTTTCACAACGTCATCGTCAGGCTGGCGTCCGGCGCCCGAATGCATCTCCTGCCTACTAAATCGAAGATGCGAGATCGAGCGCATGGTGGACGGATGCGGGCTGAAATCGATTCAGGAAACCGCAATGTCCGTCCCCGCGATCTTGGTGATTGTGCTGCTGCTCGTTCTCCTGGGTATCGTCCCTGCGTGGCCGTATAGCCGCGAATGGGGTTATTACCCGAGCGTCATCACGGGCGCCGGCCTGATGGTGCTGATCGGATTGCTCCTCGTCGGCCGCTTCGGGTAAGGCGTCCGCGCTCAGGCAGCGCGTGAATCGGCGCGGTCGCGCAATCCCGGCACGCCCGCCATCGCGGCGCAGTGCGCACAGCAGAAGAAGCGGCCCGACGCCTCGACGCCATGACCGATGATGCGGCATCGGCAGTGGTCGCACTGCGGCGCCATCATCGAGATTGCGCACTCGAAGCTGTCGAACGTGCGGGTTTCCTCGCCGCGCGTCACGGTGAACGTCTTGTCGTAGTCGTTGCCGCACAGGTCGCATCGGGGCATCGTATTCTCCGTTCGGGTGAGGCAATTCTCAGGCGGCCGGCGCCTTGCGCCAGCTCGGGATCGACGTCGGATCGAAGTCCTGCCACGCGCCATCGTCCCATCTACCGTCGGCTTCCTCGATGGCATGGGCGCGATGAAGCAGCAGCACGCGCGTTGCGCGATCCCGTTGCGGTTGCGTCGGTGCGTAGACGGCAAGGATGAGCCCCGCCGGTCGGCTCAGCGCCGGCGCTGGCGCGGAATGGCCTTTGCCCAGCGAATGCACGGCTCCCGCGAGCGAGCCGGCATACACGCCCGCTGCAATAGCGCCGACGGCCGCCGCCGGGCCTGCCATCGGCGCCGCGACCAGACCCAGCGCCGCGCCGGCGACGCCTCCGATCGCGGCGCCGGCCAATGCACCCGTTTCGGCGCCATGCGCCTCTGGATCCACATCCTGGTCCCCGCCGATCGGAAACCGCGCATGCTGCCCCGACGCATTCAGAAAATACGCGTCCATGGACGATGGAGAAAACCCTTCGCGCGACAGCGCCTGCTGCGCGGATTCCACTTCGGCGAAATCATCGAATTGTGCGGCAATGATGTTGGGCATCGTCACTCCCGGGCGCTCCGGATCTCCGGCGTGGAGCGGTGCAGTACACGTTAGCGACTTCGCGGTCGGCGCACTGTCGGACGCCGCCCCTTTCGCGCGTAAGCGCTCCCCGACGTCACGCCGGTGCACTAGACTGTCGTCGTGGAAGCGAACCTCGCCTCGCCGGCCTGCCGCGGCATCTCCGCCAACATCGCGCCGCCTTCGGGCCGGGCCGATGTCTACGCGGCCGCCCGCGCGTGGTTCTCCGCGCGAGCCATGATCCCGTTTCCGTTCCAGGAAGAAGTATGGTCGGCGTACGCGCACGGCCGCTCGGGACTCGTTCATGCGCCGACCGGCATGGGCAAGACGCTCGCGGCCGCGGTGCCGCCGCTGGCTTTCGGTCCGGAAGGCGCCGCCGATGCGCCGCCGCCCCTTGCGTTGCTATGGATCACGCCGCTGCGGGCGCTCGCCGCCGACACCGGACTGGCGCTGACGCTTGCCGCGAAAGCGCTGCGCCCCCATTGGACCGTCGACGTGCGCACCGGCGACACCGCATCCAGCGCGCGGGCGCGACAGGGAAAGCGGCTGCCGACGATCCTCGTCACCACACCGGAGAGCCTGACACTGTTCCTCGCCCGCGCGGATTGGCGCGACCGATTCGCGCACCTCGATGCGGTCGTCGTCGACGAGTGGCACGAATTGCTGTCGACGAAGCGCGGCGTGCAGACGGAGCTCGCGCTCGCGCGGCTCTTCGGCATGCGGCCCGCGCTGCACGTATGGGGCCTGTCGGCGACGCTTTCGAATCTCGACACTGCGGTGAGCGCGCTCGTCGGACCGGCGCGCAGCGCTGAGGCAGCCCTCATTCGCGGCAACGACACCAAGGCCATCGTCATCGACAGCCTGTTGCCGAAGACGATCGAGCGCTTTCCCTGGGCCGGTCACATCGGCCTGAAGCTCCTGCCCGGCGTGATCCGCGCGATAGAAAACGCGAAGACGACCCTCGTCTTCACCAACGTCCGCTCGCAGACCGAGATCTGGTACCAGGCGATCCTCGCCGCGCGCCCCGACTGGGCGGGACAGATCGCGCTGCATCACGGCTCGCTCGAGCGCGAGGTCCGCGACTGGGTCGAGGATGGATTGCGCAATGCGCGGCTGCGCGCGGTGGTGTGCACATCGAGCCTCGATCTCGGCGTCGATTTTGCGCCGGTAGACCAGGTGTTGCAGATCGGCAGCCCCAAGGGCGTTGCGCGACTGCTGCAGCGCGCGGGCCGCAGCGGTCACCAGCCGGGCGCGACGTCGCGCGTGACCGTCGTTCCCGCGCAGGCCATCGAATTGGTCGAAGCGGCGGCGGCGCGCCAAGCCGCGGCGGAACGAATGATCGAGGCACGCGAGCCGGTCGAATGCGCGCAGGATGCGCTGATCCAGCATCTCGTCACCTGCGCGCTCGGCGGCGGCTTCCGTCCGGACGAATTGCGCGCGGAGATTCGCGGCACGCACGCCTACGCGGCGCTGACCGACGCGGAATGGCAATTCGCGTTCGACTTCGTGGTCCATGGAGGCGCGGCGCTCAACGCCTATCCCGAGTACCGCCGCGTGACGATCGACGACGACGGCATCGCCCGCGTGCCCGACGCGGCGATCGCGCGGCGGCACCGGATCGGCATCGGCACGATCGTCTCCGAGGCGAGCATCACGGTGCGCTTTCGCAACGGGCAGGCGCTGGGTCATGTGGAAGAGGGGTTCATCGCGCGTCTCACGCCCGGCGATGCGTTCGTGTTCGCCGGCCGCGTGCTGGAACTCGTTCGCGTGCGCGAGCTGACGGCGTGGGTTCGGCCCGCGAAGGCCAACGCGC
>JBDTLY010000435.1:0-2999 GCA_039934535.1 Casimicrobiaceae bacterium
AAGCTCGGCATCGACCTGATCTGGTTCGGCGTGCTGCTCGCCGTGAACATGCAGACGTCGTTCATGCATCCGCCGTTCGGGTTTGCGCTCTTCTACCTTCGCAGCGTGGCGGCGAGGAAGGAGTACACCGACCGCGTCACCGGGAAGCGTATCGCGCCGGTGACCACCGGCCAGATCTACCGCGGCGCGATACCGTTCGTCCTGGTGCAGATCGTCATGATCGCTCTCGTGATCGCGTTCCCGCAGATGGTGATGGTGTACAAGGCGGCCGACACCGGGGTCGACCCCACCAAGATCCAGATCCGGCTGCCGCCGGGCGACACCTCGGCGCCACTCCCGATACCTGGCCAGACCCAGGAGCAGATGAATCGGACGTTCGACACCGAGGAAAACAAGGACGCCCAATCGATCCAGGACCTGTTCGGGGCACCTGCGCCTGCGCCGGGCGCGCCCCCCCCGCCCAAATAGGGAGAACAGGCGCGCGGACGATCACGCGTTTTCACCCCGCCATCGACGAGTTCAAGAAAAAGCCCCGCGTCGCGGGGCTTTTTCAATCGACGGGCACGGAAGCGCGCCCGTGCCATCGACTCCGGCTCAGCCCTTCTTGGCGGGCGCCCCGGGCGCCGGGGCGGCACCCGACTGCTGCGTTGCCGATGCCATGAAGCTGTCGAAGTTCTGCTCGGCAACACGGAACCACAGGATGTCCTCGTCGCGGAACTTCTTCCACGGCTCGTACACCTTGGAGAACCTAGGGTTCGACGCCGACGTCTCGGCGAACACCTCGTTCGCCGCCTTCCACGATGCCTGCATGATCTCGCGCGGGAACGGGCGCAGCTGCACGCCGGACGCCACGAGGCGGCGCAGCGCGGCGGGGTTGAGCGCGTCGTACTTCGCCATCATGTCCATGTTGGCTTCGTAGCACGCCGACTCGAGCACCGACTGGTAGTCCTTCGGGAGGTCCGCGTACGCCTTCGTGTTGACGAAGAGGTCGAGCTCCGGCCCGCCTTCCCACCAGCCCGGGTAGTAGTAGAACTTGGCGACCTTGCCGAGACCGAGCTTCTCGTCGTCGTACGGGCCGACCCACTCCGCCGCGTCGATCGTCCCCTTCTCCAGCGCCGGGTAGATGTCGCCACCCGGGATCTGCTGCGGGACGAGGCCGAGCTTCTGCAGGACCGCGCCCGCGAAGCCGCCGATGCGCATCTTGAGGCCCTTCATGTCCGCGACGGTCTTGAGCTCCTTGCGGAAGAAGCCGCCCATCTGCGCCCCGGTGTTGCCCGCCGGGAAGTTGATGATGTTGTAGTCCTTGAAGAAGTCCCTCATCAGCTCCAGGCCACCGCCGTGGTACATCCAGGCATTCTGCTGGCGCATGTTCATGCCGAACGGGATGGCGCACGCGAAGGCGAACGTCGGGTCCTTCCCGAAGAAGTAGTACGGCGCGGTGTGGCAGCACTGCACGGTGGCGTTCTGCACGGCGTCGACGACGCCGAACGCGGGCACGATCTCGCCGGCCGCGAACACCTGGATCTGGAACTTGCCGTTGGTCGACGCGGACACGCGCTTGGCGATGGTCTCGGCGCCGCCGAAGATCGTGTCGAGGCTCTTGGGAAAACTCGACGCGAGCCGCCATTTGACCTCGGGCGCGCTCTGGGCAAACGCGGGGGCCGATCCGGCCGCCAGGATGCCGGCCATGCCGGTGTTCTTGATGAACTTGCGACGCTCCATCCGAATCTCCTCACTAGGATTGGTCTGCCGGGAAACCGTGCGTAGGCCGGAAGCCGGGTCCGTGGAATCGGATCTTGTCGGGTCCTGCAGCGACGGTGCGCGGCGATTCTAGTCGATTTTGCCCGCCGGCGGTCCGACCTGCCGTCGGCGGCCCGGGCCGTCGGCAGGGCGGCCACGCCAAGAAAAAAGCCCCGGCGGAGCGGGGCTGTAGGGTACGGCTAAGACCGCGACGAGGTTGACGCGCGCGGGCGGTCGACCCGTCGTCCAGTCCGTGGTGTCACTTCCTGGACGGTGCGCCGGTCTGTTGCTGCGATGCCGACGCCATGAAGTTGTCGAAGTTCTGCTCGGCGACGCGGAACCACAGGATCTGCTCGTCGCGGAAGCGCTTCCAGGGCTCGTAGACCTTCTTGAATTTGGCGTTGGCGGCAGACGTCTCGTCGAACACCTCGTTGGCCGCTTTCCAGGAGGCCAGCATGATCTCGCGCGGGAACGGTCGGAGCTGCACGCCGGAGGCCACGAGGCGGCGCAGCGCCGCGGGGTTGAGCGCATCGTACTTCGCCGACATGTCAATGTTCGCCTCGTAGCACGCAGCCTCGAGGATGGCCTGGTAATCCTTGGGGAGGTCGGCCCACGCCTTCGTGTTCACGAAGAGGTCGACCTCCGGCCCGCCCTCCCACCAGCCCGGGTAGTAGTAGAACTTGGCGACCTTGCCGAGACCGAGCTTCTCGTCGTCGTACGGACCCACCCATTCCGCGGCGTCGATCGTGCCTTTCTCCAGCGACGGGTAGATGTCTCCGCCCGCGAGCTGCTGCGGGACGAGGCCGAGCTTCTGCAGGACGACACCGGCGAAGCCGCCGATGCGCATCTTGAGGCCCTTCATGTCGGCGACCGTCTTGAGCTCCTTGCGGAAGAAGCCGCCCATCTGCGCGCCGGTGTTGCCCGCGGGGATGTTGAAGACGTTGTAGTCTTTCATGAACTCGCGCATCAGCTCGAGGCCGCCGCCGTGGTACATCCACGCGTTCTGCTGGCGCGTGTTCATGCCGAAAGGCACGGCGCCCGCGAATGCGAACGTGGGATCCTTGCCGAAGAAATAATAGGGAACCGTGTGCGCGCATTGCACCGTCGCGTTCTGCACGGCGTCGAGCACGGCGAGGCCCGGCACGATCTCGCCGGCGGCAAACACCTGGATCTGGAACTTGTTGTTGGTCGCCGCGGCGACCCGCTTCGAGATGACCTCGGCGCCGCCGAAGATCGTGTCGAGGCTCTTGGGAAAGCTC
>JBDTLY010000436.1:0-2991 GCA_039934535.1 Casimicrobiaceae bacterium
AGCTGGCCCTCGTGAGCAAGCTCGCCTCGCAGGTCGATCCCGAGTTCAAGCCGTTTGCCCGTCGCGGCGAGCGCACGTCGGCCGCGGGCACCGTCGACGCGATCGTCGGCTTCGCGAAGATCTCCGGTTACCTGCGCGAGGAGGAGCGGCAGCCCACGCCCGTTGTCGAATCCGGTCACAGTTTCGGCGCCACGATGGAACTCGCGGTGTTCGGGCGTTCGCGCAATGAAACCGACCGGCGCCAGGAGCAGGCGAGACGCCGGCTCGACACCTACGCCGCGCCCGGAGGCCCGTGGGAAGTGAAGGACGTGAGCCAGACCGGATTCCGGCTGCTGGCGCCAATGAGCGTCGCCAACGCTGTCACGCTCGGCACCCTCGCGGGGATCCGGCCGCAGGGCCAGCGCGTCTGGGCGCTCGGCATCGTCCGCCGCATACGCCGGCTGACCTCGGACCGCGCGGAAATCGGCCTGCAGGTCATCGCGAACGCGCTGTCCTGCGTCGACTTGATCGAGCAGCGCAAGGCGCAGGACGTCGATTACTCGGTCGACGGCGAGGCGACGACGATCAACGGCCGCATCTTCCAGGGCCTCTTCCTGTCGCTGCGCAAGCGCGAAACCGATCCCGCCGTGACCTCGCTCATCATGCCTGCCGTGGAGTACCAGCCCGCGCGGCGGTTCAAGCTGCAGACGCCGAAGACCAGCAACGTGATCCGGCTGGGCCGCCTGCTCGAGCAGCAACCGGAGTGGGTCTGGACCGCCGTCGAGCCCGTCGATCGCCCGGCCTCGACCGCGGGCGGCGCGCAGCGCCGTTGAGCGCATGTCCGAGGACCGATACGCGGAAATCCACAAGGCGTACCGGTGGGAGGTTCCGGCGCAGTTCTCTATCGCGGAATATTGCTGCGGCCGCTGGGCCTCCGACCGCACGAGGTTCGCGCTCTACTGGGAAGACGAGTCCGGCGCGACCGCGGCATTCACGTATTGGGACCTGGAGCAGCAGGCGAATCGCCTCGCGAATGCGCTGTCGGCGCTGGGTGTGGCGCGCGGCGACAAGGTCGCGCTGATCCTTCCGCAGCGTCCCGAGACCGTCGTCGCGCACATCGCGATCAATCGCCTCGGTGCGGTCGCCGTGCCGCTGTCCTTCCTGTTCGGTCCCGACGCACTCGAATTCCGGCTGCAAGACTCGCAGACGAAGGTCGCGTTCGTCGATCCGCAGTCGCTGCCGAACATGGCCGCCATCCGCGATCGGTGCCCCGGCATCGCGCATGTCGTCGGCGTTGCCGGCGCGCGCGAGTCCTGGATCACGCCATGGGAAGCGCTGCAGGAACAAGGGTCGCCACATTTCACGCCGCTGCCCGTCGCCGCGGCGGACCCCGCCTACCTCGTCTACACGAGCGGCACCACGGGGCCGCCGAAGGGCGCCCTGATGCCGCAGCAGTGCCTCATCGGCAACCTGCCGGGCTTCGTCCACTCGCACGACGGCTTCCCGCGGCCGGGCGATGTGTTCTGGTCGCCCGCCGATTGGGCCTGGACCGGCGGCCTCATGGATGCGCTCCTGCCCACGCTGTATTTCGGCCAGCCCATCGTCGGCTACCGCGGCCGCTTTGATCCCGTGCGCGCGTTTGCACTCATCGAAAAATACGGCGTCCGCAACACGTTCCTGTTTCCTACCGCGCTCAAGATGATGATGAAGGCGTTCCCGCGGCCGCGCGAGCGCTTCGACATGAACCTGCGCACGATCATGAGCGCCGGCGAGGCGGTCGGCACGACGGTGTTCGAATGGGCGCAGGAGGCCCTCGGCGTCACCATCAACGAAATGTTCGGCCAGACCGAGATGAACTACATCGTCGGCAACTCGCACGAGCTGTGGCCGGCGAAACCGGGCTCGATGGGACGCCCGTATCCCGGGCACCGGATCGCGGTCATCGACGACGACGGCAACGAGATCCCTTCAGGCGAGATCGGCGAGGTCGCGGTGAACCGGATCGCGCCCGACGGCACGCGCGATCCGGTATTCTTCCTCGAGTACTACCGCAATCCGGAAGGGACGGCGAAGAAGTTCACGGGCGACTGGTGCCGCACCGGCGACCTCGCGAAGCGCGATGCCGACGGCTACCTCTGGTACCAGGGCCGCGCCGACGACATGTTCAAGGCCGCAGGTTATCGGATAGGCCCGTCGGAAATCGAGAACTGCCTCTTGCGCCATCCGGCCGTCGCGAATGCCGCGGTCGTCCCGTCGCCCGACGAAACGCGCGGCAACGTCGTCAAGGCATTCATCGTGCTCGCCGCGGGGCAGGCGGCAACGGCGGCGCTCGAGGAGGAGATCCGCCAGCACGTGCGCAAGTACCTCGCGCCGTATGAGTATCCGAAGGAAATCGAGTTCATCGACGCGCTGCCGATGACGACCACCGGCAAGGTGCAGCGGCGCGTGCTGCGCGAACGCGAGCGCGAGCGCAAGGCGGGGGAAACGCGATGATGAAGCTTGCGCGCGCGCACCGGCTGCGCCTCGTGCTGATGGACGAGAACATGGCGATCTGCCGGCTCGGCGCCCGCGACATCCCGCCGGCATGGTCGATGGCCGGCCGCTGGTGGTCGTTGACGCGCACGGCGGACGAGCTTTCGATCGTGTGCCTGGAATCGGCCGTGCCGCGCGACATCGCGGCGAGCCGCGGCTGGCGCAGGCTGCGTTTCGAAGGCCCGCTGCCGCTCGACCAGACCGGGATACTCGCGAGCGTGACGGGACCGCTCGCCGAGGCGCGCGTGTCGCTGTTCGCGGTCGGGACCTACGACACCGACTATGTGCTGATCCCCGATGCGCAGCGCGCCGCGGCGATCGCCGCGCTCGAAGCGGCGGGGCACACGATCAGCGTGGGGGCGTAGGGGCCGCGACGCCCGCGGACTTGTCCCGCAGCCGCTCGAGAAATGCCCGGTGGGTAAGCACCCAAATGACGGCTGGAACCACCGTCGGCAGGATGAGCGAACCGAACTGGAACGC
>JBDTLY010000437.1:0-2991 GCA_039934535.1 Casimicrobiaceae bacterium
AGCGTCCCGGTCGCGGGCGCACCGGCGAAGAGCGCCGGCACCTTCTCACCCCACGCGGCTTCCAATGCGGCGTTCCCGGGCGCGTCGACGTCGATCACGTCGATGCTCACTTCGTGTGCCCTGGCGATCGGTTGCACCGCCGCGAGCATGTCGTCACAGAGATGACAATAGGCGCGCGACAGCAGCGTGAGCCTCATCGCGCGCCCTCTTTGCCGTCTAATCCCCGTTATTGATTTTGATCGTCGAGAAGAACTCCTGCTCGCCGCGCTTCAGCCGGAACGTCACCGATGCCCCTTTGTCCATCTTCGCCACCAGCCCGTTGACCTGGTCGGCGCTCTTCGCATCCGTCGTCTGGCCGCGGTTGACGATGGCGAGGATCACGTCGCCCGGCTGTACGTTGCCGCGCACCGAACCGGTCACGTCCTCGACCAGCACGCCGCCCTTGACCTCGAGCTCCTTCTTCTGCTCGTCGGTGAGGTCGGTCAGCACGAGCCCCATGCGGTTGGGCTTGGCCTTTTCCTTCGGGGCCGGGCCGCCGCGGCGCGTCGGCGCCGCCGCCTGGTCTTCCTTGAGCTCGGCCACCACGACGCTGAACTCCTTCTGCGCCCCTTTGCGCCATACGGTCAGCGCGACCTTGGACCCCGGCTTGAGGGCCGTGATGATGCGCGGGAGCTCCTGTGACGAGCGCACGTCGCGGCCGTCCGCCTTGATGATGATGTCGCCGGCTTCCACCCCTGCCTTTTCGGCCGGGCCGCCCTTTTCCACCGAGTTGACGAGCGCGCCGCCCGCCTTCGGCAGTCCGAACGCCTCGGCCGTCTCCTTGCTCACTTCCTGAATCTGGACGCCGATGCGGCCGCGCGTGACCTTGCCCTTGTCCTTGATCTGGTTGGCGGCGTTCATCGCGATGTCGATCGGGATTGCAAAGGAAAGCCCCATGTAACCGGCGGGCCCGCCAAACCGGCCGGAGGTCGAGTAGATCAGCGAATTGATGCCGATAACCTCGCCCTTGAGGTTGAACAGCGGGCCGCCCGAATTGCCGGGATTGACCGCGGCGTCCGTCTGGATGAACGGGACGAGGTTCTCCTGCGGCAGATCGCGGCCCTTGGCGCTGACGATCCCGGCGGTCATCGTGTTCTCGAGGCCGAACGGCTTGCCGATTGCGACCACCCACTCGCCGACCCTGAGCTTGTCAGGGTCGCCGATCGTGACCTTCGGCAGGTCCTTCGCCTCGATCTTGAGAAGCGCCACGTCCGTTCGCTTGTCGGCGCCGATGACCTTCGCCTTGAACTCCCGCTTGTCGGTGAGCTTGACGTTAACCTCGTCCGCGCCATCGACGACGTGCGCATTGGTGACGAGAAAGCCGTCGGACGAGATGATGAACCCGGAGCCGACCGACTGCTGGTCGAATTCGCGCTCCGGCTGCCCGCGGCGCGGGACTTGTCCGAAGCGGCGGAAGAATTCGTAGAACGGATCGTCTTCGGACAGTTCGGGGCCGCCGCGCGAGCGCTTGGCCTTTTGCGTGACGTCGATGCTGACGACCGCGGGCGACTGCTTTTCGTAAAGCTCGGTGAAATCCGGCAGTCCGGCGGCGCGGTTCTGCGCGGCCGCCGGCGCCGCGACGGTCGCGAGCACGGTAAGGACCGCGGCCATCGCTGCGGCGGCAAACGGGGAGTGATTACGGAACATCATTGCGGTCGACCTCCGGTGGATCATGACAGGATGCATCGGGTGGCGCGTCAGCGACGCGACACTGAATTGGCGATCTGGCGAATCGTCGCTGCCGGCGCTTCGCCGAGAGCAGTGACGACGAAGCCGTCGGCGTCGCGCACGAAGACGTTGACGCCTCCTTGGTGCAACAGGCCGACGGGGTGCACGCCGCTGGCGGGCTCGACGAAGACCGAAACGGCGACGAGGCCGTCGGAATAGACGATGTGCGCCACCGGCGAACGCTTGCCGCGCAACGTGCGGTAGCCCTCGGCGACGCGCGAGAATCCCGGCGGCGCGGCGCGAACCACCCAGCCCGTGTCGGCGGCGTCCGCCTCGCCCGGGCCGGCCTCGTGCACTTGCCACGCGGGAGGCGTCGGCGGCCACGTCGGCTTGACGAGGTCGCGGTCGATCTCGCCGCCGATCGCCATGTCGGTGAACGTGAACTGCTCGACCGGCTCGTTGCGCTCGTTCTGGATCCGCGCCTTGAGCAGCAGCCCCGTCGTCCGCTCGAACCACAGCTTCTGGCCGTAGCGCAGGCCGTCCCTGGGCTCGAATATCCATGCCTGAACGTCGAGGCCCGCGACGCGATCGGCCTCCGCCTTGCGCACCTCGTAGTAATCGGTCAGCGCCTTCTGCTGCTGCGGCGACAGCGACGGGAATGCGTTGCGAAACGTCCGCGGCTCGATGCGCACGACCTTGGCATCGGGGTAGTAGCAGCGCACCTCGCCGTTGCTGCGGATCACCTCGCGCGCCGGGCCCTCGAGGTTGACGAGCTTTTCAAACTCCTTGCCGGCCTCGTTGAGGTGCACGAGCCGCGAGGTCTCGACGCGGCCGGCATGCTGGTAGACGAGGGTCCCCGTGTAGTTGAGCTGGCGGGCGGCAGTGGCGGCACGGTTCAGCAGCGCGGCCGATTCCTCCCCGGCGACCGCGGGCGCCGCGGTCAGCGCCGACAGCACGACCGCGGCCATTCCCGCGCGACGTGCACGGCACAGCAAGGCCGCGGCAGGCCGAAGCGCCGCGATCGGGAGGTGGACGGTCACCAAGAAGCTCCGCGGATGCCTGGACTAGGGACGAATGGCGGGACTGCTGATCGCCGACGCCGTGCGCAGGCCCGGACCGATCCCTTCAATCGGGGCCGTCGGCGAGTATTCGCGATGCGCGAGCAGGTAATCGTTCGGCACGACCAGCGGACGGACCTCCGCGGCCCGAACCGTGGCCGCTTCGCGCGCCTTGGCAATGGCGGTCGGTGAAGTATCGAGCGTGGTGAAGGCGATCCAGCCGACG
>JBDTLY010000438.1:0-2986 GCA_039934535.1 Casimicrobiaceae bacterium
CGCCGAACGGCGTGTAGGCGATCGGCCGCGGGCCGCCCATGTAGGCCCAGGCCGCCACGGCTGCCGCCAGGCCGAGCATGAGGACGGGCCAGCCGAAGCGAACGATCAGCGGCAGCGCGACCGCCAGCGCGGCCGCAATCGCCGCGACGATTGCGAGCTTGACGTCGCGCGTGCGGAGCCAGCCCCTGGCCGTCGCGCGCGGCAGGCCCACGCGCGTGCCGGTCTCGCCGCCGCGCTCCGTATAGCCGACGTCGTTTTGCAGATTCGTGACAACCTGCATCAGCACCGCCGTCACGAGGGCGATCAGCGCAACCGACAGGTCGAAGTCGCGGTCCAGCGACCACGCTAGACAGGTCGCGACAATCACCGGAATCGTCGCGATCCAGAGCGTCGCAGGACGCAACGCCACGCGCCAGGCTGCCCATGAGCCGGGACGGACGGACGGCAATACCTGTGCGGTGGGAACGGGAACGGGCATGACTGCACCGCACACGGCGGACACCCGCCATTGTAGTCAATCGCCCCGCGTCGCGCGCGTTCGATCGTCGCTCGCCGCATCCGAGCGCGGCGGTGTATGCTGGCATCACGCAGCGTGCATCGGCGACAACGGGCACGCGCGTTCCAACTTTCGTGATCGAGGAATGACAATGAGTCTTATCAGTTTCGTGAAAGAGGCAGGCGAGAAATTGTTCGGTGGCGGCAAGGCCAAGGAAGCCATGGCACAGGCGGCGGCCGCGCCGACCGAAGCGGCGGTCAAGGCCTCCAACGACGCCGCGGGCGATGCAATCCTGGGCTACATCAAATCCCAGAATCTCTCTGCGACAGGTCTTACGGTGACCTACGACGGCGCCACGACGTCGGTCTCCGTCTTCGGTGTCGCGCCCGACCAGGCGACCCGAGAGAAGATCGTCCTGTGTTGCGGCAATGTTGCGGGCGTGAGTCACGTCAATGACATGATGTCCGTGGACCAGAGCGCGCCGGAGGGCACGTATTACACCGTGGTCGCGGGCGACACCCTGTCGAAGATCTCGAAGGCGAATTACGGCGATCCGAACAAGTACATGAAGATCTTCGACGCCAACAAGCCGATGCTGTCCAATCCCGACCGGATCTATCCCGGGCAGGTGTTGCGGATACCCCCGCTCTGACGTCGCGCATGAACGACCGTGTGGGAGCCACCGTCAACCCCGGTGACGACGACGATGATGACGAAGAGGAAGACAAGAAAGACAAGGGCGGCGGCAACATCGACCCCGACGATGACGAGGGCTACGACGACGAGGATGACGACGACGACGATGAAGAGCCCCTCCAGGTGACATCGAAGTCGCCGGCAGCCCGCCCGGTGATGTTGCGCCGCACCATCCCCGTCTTTCGCTCTGCGTGTCTCCGCGGGATTCTGCGGTGCATCACCGGACCGGTACGCGTCCTGTCGCAGAGGCGTCATACTGCGCGGTCATATTGACAAGCCACCTTCGGGAATTGAGCGCCGCGATGGCGTACCTGTCGATCGAGAATCTCTGCGTTTCCTACGGCGCGGCGCGCGTGCTCGACCACGTGAGCCTCGACGTCGAGCGCGGCGAGATGATCGCGCTGCTCGGGAGCTCCGGCTGCGGCAAGACGACGCTGTTGCGCTCGATCGCCGGCTTCATCCATCCGGACTCGGGCGCGATCCGCGTCGACGGCAAGGACATTACCGGGCTCGCGCCGGAGAAGCGCAACACGGCGATGATGTTCCAGTCCTATGCGCTGTGGCCGCACATGTCGGTCGCCGCGAACATCGGGTACGGTCTCGTGATGCGCGGCTGGAAGAAGGACGCGATCGCCGCGCGCGTGGCCGAAATGCTGAAGCTGCTGCAGCTCGACGGCTTCGGGCCGCGACCGGTGACGCAGCTCTCCGGCGGCCAGCGGCAGCGGGTGGCGCTCGGCCGGGCGCTGGCCGTCGACCCGACCCTGCTGCTCCTCGACGAGCCGATGTCGAACCTCGACTACAAGGTGCGGATCGAATTGCGCCATGAACTCCGCGCGCTGCAAAAACGCGTCGGCATCACGTCGGTCTATGTCACGCACGATCGCGAGGAGGCGCTGACGCTCGCCGACCGGATCGCGGTCATCGACGCGGGCCGCGTCGTCCAGTTCGGTACGCCGGAGGAGATCTTCCAGAGGCCGACAAGCGCGTTCGTCGCCGGGTTCATGGGCGCCGACAATGCGCTCGATGTCGTCGGCACCGCCTCCGGGGCGTACGCCGCGGCCAACGGCACCGTTGCGAACGGGCCGCGGCTGCGCGCCCATTTCCGCAGCGACGCGGCGCGTCTTGCGCCCGCATCGGAAGCCGCGCGCGAAGCGCTCGTCATCGACGGCGTCATTGCGCAGACAATTTATGTCGGACAAGGCTACCGGTATCGCGTGCGCGCGGCCGGCTCCGACATCTGGGTTCACGCGCCGGAGCGTGTGGCGGAAGGCACGGCGGCCTCGGTCGTCGTGCCCCGCGAAGCGCTCCTGCTTTTCCCCACGTCGCAAACCACCAACGATCGGGAGGTCGCATGAAACATCGCATTCTGCTCGCGCTGGCCGCAGCCGGCTTGTTCGCCGCGCTGCCGCCGGCGGTCGCGCAAACGCTCAACGTCGTCTCGGCCGGCGACCAGAACATGGTCGACTACGTCAACAATTACCTCGGCCCGAAGTTCGAGGCCATGAATCCCGGCGTCAAGGTGCGCGCGGTCGGCACCGGGCCGGGCGATGCCGGCTCGCAGAAGATCTACGAAAAGCTTTCCGCGCAGCAGAAGGCGGGCAATGCGACCTGGGACACCGACGTCGCCGTCGTGCACCAGCGCGGCGCGGCGACGATGGTGAACGAAAAGCTGCTGATGCCCTATCGCAGCGACATCGCCGCCGGCAAGCTCGTGTCGCGCGACACGGCCAAGAACGCGCTCGGCGCGAATGTCGACGGCTACGTGCTGCCGATGTTCCACAGCCAGATCGCGTT
>JBDTLY010000439.1:0-2980 GCA_039934535.1 Casimicrobiaceae bacterium
CGCCTCGGCGCGCGCCACCGCGTCGCGAATGTCCTTGACGCCGGACAGCACGGCGGACAGCGCGATGAATTCGGCGTTGAAGGCATCCGCCATCAGGCGCGCGATGGTGGTCTTGCCGACACCCGGCGGCCCCCACAGGATCATCGAGTGCGGCTTGCCCGCCGCGAACGCCACCGCGAGCGGCTTGCCGGGCGCAAGCAGATGCCGCTGCCCGATCACGTCTGCAATCGTCTTCGGGCGCAGCCGCTCGGCGAGCGGCGCCGCGGGGTTGGCGGGCGTGAAGAGATCGGTCATGATGGGTGGGCTTGCCCGATTATCCTGCATTTCCCAGCGTGCCCCACATGATCCGCGACAACCCCGTCAAGCAGACGCTCGCCGCCGGCGGCACCGCCTTTGGCGCGATGATCTTCGAATGCTTTTCGCCGGGATTGCCGCAGATCTGCAAGAACGCCGGCGCGGACTACGTGCTCTTCGACATGGAACACACGGGGCTCGGCTTCGAGACGCTCAAGAACCAGTTCGCGCTCTGCCGGGGCCTCGGTATCGTCCCCATGGTCCGCGTGCCGCGCGGGGAGTACTCGTTCATCGCGCGGGCGCTCGACGTGGGCGCCTTCGGCGTGATGGTGCCGATGGTCGGCACCGCCGAGGAGGCGCGGCACATCGTGTCGTGCACGCGCTATCCTCCGCTCGGACGTCGCGGCGCCGCGTTCGGCTTCGCACACGACGACTTTCAGGGCGGCGACGTCGTGGCCAAGATGGCCGCGCTGCATGAGCGCACGATGGTGATTCCGCAGATCGAGACGGCGGAAGGACTTGCGAACGTCGAAGCCATTGCCGCCGTGCCTGGCGTCGATGCGCTGTGGCTGGGCCAGATGGACTTGAGCAACTTCCTCGGGATCCCCGGGCAGTTCAAGCATCCCACGTTTCATGCGGCCATCGATCGCATCGTCGCCGCCTGCGAGGCGCAAGGCAAGGCCGCTGCACTGCTTGCCATGGACGACGACTGGGCGCGCGATTATGGCTCGAAGGGGTTCCGGTTGATGGCCTACGGCATCGATCACCTCATGCTGCAAAGCGCGCTCGCGCACGGGCTCGGTCTCCTGCGTGAGATCGTGAAGCCGAAGACCTGATCCCCCATGGCAAAGAAATTCCGGGTCGGATTGACCCGCGACATCCTCGATTCGCGCGGCCAGCCGGCGTTCGGCCGCGCCGCGCTCGCCCTTCTCGACGGCGCTGCGAACGTGGAATGGGATTACCTGCCGACGGTCGTACCCGAGGTCACCGCCGACCACGCCGCGCAGTACGATGCGCTTTACGTCAACATTCCGCGCGTTCCCGCGGCAGCCGTGGCGCGGGCGGACTGCCGCCTTCGCGTCGTCGCCCGCCACGGCGTCGGCTACGACTCCGTCGACATCGCGGCGATGACGCGCTCCGGCATCGTCGTGACCCATACGCCGAGCTCGATGCCGCGCCCGGTCGCGACCATCGCGCTCACGTTCATCCTGGCGCTCGCCGGCAAACTGATGCTGAAGGACCGCCTCACGCGAACGGGCCGCTGGCACGAACGCATGGATCACATGGGGACCGGACTCACGGGCAGGACGCTCGGCGTCGTCGGCGCCGGGCGCATCGGCAAGGAGCTGCTGCGGATGGCGCGCGCGTTCGACTTGAAACTCGTCGCCGCCGATCCCTTCGTCAACGCGATCGAGCTCGGCTATCTCGGCGCGCGCAAGGTCGAACTCGACACCCTGCTGAAAGAGTCCGACTTTATCGTGACCACGTGCCTCCTCAACGACGCGACGCGCCACCTCGTCGGCGCCCGCCAATTCGCGCTGATGAAACCGACGGCCTACTTCATCAACGTGGCGCGCGGTCCGGTCGTCGACGAGGCGGCGTTGATCGATGCGTTGCGCGAAGGCCGCATCGCCGGCGCCGCCCTCGATGTGTTCGAACAGGAGCCCGTCGCACCAGACAATCCGCTCCTCGCGATGGACAACGTGATCCTCGCGCCGCACGCGCTGTGCTGGACCGACGAATGCTTCCACAACATGGCCTCGACCGGGCTCGCGAGCATCGTCGACCTGCTCGACCGCCGGGTTCCGGAATTCGTCGTCGATCGCACGGTGCTCGACCATCCACGGGTGCGGGACTGGCTGACCCGATGACGCAGCGCGTCGCGCTGGCTGTCGCGCTGGTTCTCGCGACGAACGTAGTTCCGGCCCTCGCCTTCGACCTCGAAGCCCATCGCGGCGGGCGCGGCCTGCGTCCCGAGAACACGCTGGCTGCGTTTTCGTTCGCGCTTGCGTCCGGCGTAACGACGCTGGAAATGGACCTCGCGGTCACCAAAGACGGCGTACTCGTCATTTCCCACGATCCGCACCTCAATCCGGACCTCGTGCGGTCACCCGACGGGGCGTGGCTCGCCGGCAAAGGTCCGCTGATCGACACGTTGACGCTCGCCGAGCTCAAGCGCTACGACATCGGGCGCACCAATCCGGAAAGCGCATACGCGCACCAGTTTCCGGAGCAGCGGCATGAGGATGGCGAGCGCTTTCCGACACTCGCCGACGTATTCGCGCTCGTCAAGGCGCACAGCCGCCCGGTGCGCTTCAATCTCGAGACCAAGATCACGCCGGGCAGTTCGGGCGACACCATCGACCCCGAGACGTTTGCGCGGCTGACCGTGGAGGCGATCCGCAAGGCCGGGTTCGCGGGCGAAGCGACGATCCAGTCGTTCGACTGGCGCACGCTCGTCGCGGCGAAAAAACTGGCGCCCGAGATCGAGACGGTCTGCCTCACCATCGAAACCGCGGGCAACGACACCGTCCAGCCGCGCGCGGAATCGCCGTCGCCGTGGCTCGCCGGCCTCAGTCCCCGCGCCTACGACGGCTCGCTGCCCCGCACCGTCAAGACCGCGGGATGCGCAACGTGGTCGCCGTTCTGGCGCAACGTCACCGCGGCGAACGTCGCCGAATCCAAC
>JBDTLY010000440.1:0-2979 GCA_039934535.1 Casimicrobiaceae bacterium
GGCCGGATGGACAGGAGGTCACCCGGCCGTTATCGGCTGATCGTCGTTGCTTATCCCCTGATTATCCCTTGAGGCAGCTGCTCATGAACTTCTTGCGCTCGGCGCCCTTCATGTCGCCGGCCTTCTTGTTGCAGGCCGTCATCCTTTCCTGCTGCGTCATCTTCATGGCAGGCTCGGGCGCCTTGCCGGACAGGCAGGAACTCATGAACGTCTTGCGCGCGTCGCCAGTCTTGCCCGTGGCCTTCGCGTTGCAGTCCTTCATCCGTTCCTGCTGCGGATTGGCGGCCGGGGCCGCGGCGGGCGCCATCGCGGGTGCGGCGGCAGGCGCGGCCTTTGGCGCTGGCGCGGGCGCCGCGGTCCCCTGCGCATACGAAGGGGCCGCAATTGAGGCGAAGGCGCCGAGAACAGCCAGCGTCAGAAATCTTTTCATCGGGAAATCCTCCAAAGCGGTTTTATGGCTCGATCGGCGGGAAACGCCAGTTGGATTGCAGTCTCCGTCGGGACCCCTGGCGCCGGTCGTCGAAGGCAGTCTACGACAGGGTAAACGCGCGAGGCAACGATTTCGCGGACGGCCGGAGAGAGGCTGTCTCATTCTCGACTGATGCGTTGCAACATGCGGCGTGGCACAATGAGGGTCCCATTGACGATTTGTATGTAAGTTATTGTTTTTGCTTGTTTTGCATCACGGAGCCTGCCTTGCCGACCTCGACCGCCAACCGATCCCCCGCCGCCCCGACGGCCCGTTCCACACCCCTCCGGATCGACGACACCCGGATCCGGGAAATCATGGAGCTCGCCCCGCCCGCACA
The DNA here is from genome assembly GCA_039934535.1 of Casimicrobiaceae bacterium. Taxonomy (GTDB): domain Bacteria; phylum Pseudomonadota; class Gammaproteobacteria; order Burkholderiales; family Casimicrobiaceae; genus CAIWHR01. The sequence goes on from JBDTLY010000440.1 coordinate 810, forward strand.
CCTGTTGCGCGAGCTGCCGGCGAGCAAGAGCGCCGCCACCACGACCTTCGACACGCGCCAGGCGATCCATCGCGTTCTGCATGGCGCCGACGACCGCCTGCTCGTCGTTGTCGGACCCTGCTCCATCCACGACTACGATGCCGCGATCGACTATGCGACGCGCCTGTCGGGGATGAGGCGCGAGCACGCCGCCGAGCTTATCGTCGTCATGCGCGTGTATTTCGAGAAGCCGCGCACGACCGTGGGCTGGAAGGGCCTCATCAACGATCCGCACCTCGACGACAGCTACAAGATCAACGAGGGTCTGCGGCTCGCGCGCCGGATCCTTTCGGAGATCAACGACCTCGACGTGCCCGCGGGCACCGAGTACCTCGACATGATCACGCCGCAGTACATCGCCGACCTGATCGCATGGGGGGCGATCGGCGCGCGGACGACGGAGAGCCAGGTCCATCGCGAGCTCGCGTCCGGCCTCTCGTGCCCCGTCGGCTTCAAGAACGGGACGGACGGCGACATCCGCATCGCGGTCGACGCCATCAAGGCGGCGTCCGCGCCGCATCACTTCCTTTCCGTCACCAAGGGCGGCCACTCGGCCATCGTGCACACGTCGGGCAACGAGGATTGCCACATCATCCTGCGCGGCGGCAAGGCGCCGAACTACGATGCCGCAAGCGTGGATTCGACGTGCAAGGAACTCGCCGGCGCCGGCCTCGGCGCGAAGCTCATGATCGACTGCTCGCACGCCAACAGCCAGAAGAAGCACGAGCGGCAGGTCGACGCCGCGCGCGACGTCGCCGCGCAGATCGCGGGCGGCGACGAGCGAATCATCGGCCTGATGCTGGAAAGCCACATCAACGCCGGCCGGCAGGACCTCGTGCCTGGCAAGGAGCTGCTCTACGGCGTGTCGATCACCGACGCCTGCATCGGCTGGGACACGACGGTGGACGTGCTGCGCCTTCTTGCCGAATCCGTGCGGGAGCGGCGCCTGAAGCTCGCCGAGCGCGCCTGAACCGGAAGGGCTGCAGCCCATGCCCGCCGAAACCGAGCTCAAGCTGGCGCTGCATCACGCGGCCGTTTCCCGCGCCGCGGATATCGCGCGCCACCCTGCCGTGATGGCCGTGCGCCACGGGCGACTGCGGGAGTCGCATGTCGTCAGCACTTACTACGACACGCCCGACTGCGCGTTGGAAAAGGCCGGCGTGTCGTTGCGCCTGCGTCGCGACGGCGCGCGCTGGCTGCAGACGGTCAAGGGTCCGCCGCTTGCGGCCGACAGCGGCGCGCTCCATGCGCGCGACGAATACGAGTGGCGGGTTCCGCGCGCGAGACTCGACCCCGCGCGGCTCGGGCAGACGCCCTGGCACAAGCTCTTCGGCAAGGTGCAAAAGCGCGGCAGGCTCGATGCGCTGTTCGCGACGGACGTCGTCCGCCGCACGCTGCCGCTCGCGTTTGCGGACGGGACCACGGCCACGCTTGCAATCGACGTGGGCACGATCCGGTCGAAGCGCCTCGCCGGACGGCGCGTTCCGGTCGCCGAGCTGGAAATCGAGGTCGGTACCGGCACCGCGGTGCCGGCGTTCGCCCTGGCCCTGGCGCTCCTCGACGAGTGGCCGCTGGCCGCGGCCGCCGCCAGCAAGGCGTCGCGCGGCTATGCGCTCGTGCGCGGCGAGCCTGATGGCTGGTGCGCGCCGGTCCATGCGGGTTACGTCAAGTTCGACCGCGACGGTCCCGCGGAAGCCGCGCTCCGCGCGCTCGCGCAAGGATGCCTCCGCCAGATCGCCGCGAACGTCCCCGGACTCCTGGCCGACAACGATCCGGAATGGGTGCACCAGATGCGCATCGGCACGCGACGGCTGCGTTCGTGCCTTTCGCTGATCGAATCGATCGCGGGCGCGGAGCGCATCGGGATGCTCGTGACCGAGACGCGCTGGCTCGCCGGCATCCTCGGTTCGGCGCGCGACTGGGACGTGCTCGCGCTGGAGACGCTCGCCCCGCTCGCGACCGCGTTTGCGCGCGATCCCGCGGCGATGGCCGGTTTGAAACGGCTCTCCCGGAGCATCGGCGGGCACCGAAGCGCGGCACGGAAAGCGGCGCGCGAAGCCGTGCGCTCGCTGCGCTTTCAACGGCTGCTGCTGTCGATCGGCGCGACCTGCGCCGGGCAGGCATTCGGCGC
>JBDTLY010000441.1:0-2970 GCA_039934535.1 Casimicrobiaceae bacterium
GGCGGATTGCTCCGCCGCCGGTTTGTATCAAGCCACCTTCGCGTCGAGATGCTTACCGCCACGTTGGGCTTGCCGCAGGGCGCCAACTGGACGGTGCCGACGAAGCGGCCATCGCGCTCGCAGACGAGGACCGCGCACTCGCCACCTGCAACCGCTTGCGCGACGTCGTCCCAAAGGCGGACATAGTCCGTGGTCGAATGCGGCAAGAGATAGCCAACGGAGGCGCCGCCGTCGACCGCGTCGGCGATGAGCTCCACGAGCTCGTTGCGGCGCGCGCGCAACTCGGCGGCGTCGAGCGCGCGCACGACATCGGTTTCGCCGTCAGCCATGCGAGTCGCGCTCCGCGTTCTGCCAGCGTTCCTTGCGCTGCGCGCGCAGCGCGGCATCCTGATCGCGCGCGGCGCGCGCAACGGCTCGGTGGTCGACGCCGGCCAGCTGCCCGCACGAATCCGCGATGTCCGCCGCCGGCGCGCCGGCGGTATAAACGCGGCCATATCCGTCGCGGTCGAGCACGTGAAAATCAACGAGCCAGCGCCGCAGCTCGACGTGGTCCGTGCCGAGCATCGATCCGGCGTCCCCGAGAAAAGCGCGCAGCAGGTCATTGACTTCGCGTTCGCTGAACTCGCGGCACTTCGGAAAGGCTTGCGCGGCAGCAGCGAGGAGGACACCGAAGTCGCGCGGATGGGTCGACAGGAGCACGCCGAGCGACACATCCCGGCGCAGGGCGAGCGCGGCGTAGCGCCCGACCGCCACGGTTGCGGGACGCGTTACCTTCTCCGGTGTCATTCCCATTCGATGGTCGCCGGCGGCTTCGACGAGATGTCGAGCGTCACCCGGTTGATGCCGCGCACCTCATTGATGATCCGGTTCGACACCTTGGCGAGCAGTTCGTGCGGCAGCGGCGCAGCGTGCGCGGTCATGAAGTCGGTCGTTTGCACGGCGCGTAACGCAACCACATGCTCGTAGGTGCGGCCGTCGCCCATCACCCCGACCGAGCGCACCGGCAGGAACACGGCGAACGCTTGCGCCGTGAGGTCGTACCAGCTCTTGCCGTTCGCGTCGCGGGCCTGCCGCAGCTCGTCGATGAAGATGGCGTCGGCGCGCCGCAGGAGCGCCGCGTGCTCGCGCGTGACTGCGCCCAGGATCCGAACGCCGAGGCCGGGTCCGGGAAACGGATGCCGCCAGACCATCTCGCGCGGCAGCCCGAGCGCCATTCCAAGCTCGCGGACCTCGTCCTTGAAGAGCTCGCGCAGCGGCTCCAGCAGCTTGAGGTGCAGCGTGTCGGGCAAGCCGCCGACGTTGTGGTGCGACTTGATCGTGTGCGCCTTCTTCGTCGCAGCACCCGCCGATTCGATCACGTCCGGATAGATGGTGCCCTGCGCCAGCCACTTCGCGTTCGGCAGCTTCGCCGCCTCGCGCTGGAACACGTCGACGAAAAGCTTGCCGATGATGCGCCGCTTTTGCTCGGGATCCTCGACGCCGGCGAGCGCCGCGAACATCTCGTCCGCCGCGTCGACATGGATCACGCGCACTCCGAGGTTGCGCGCGAACGTATCCATCACCTGCTCGGCCTCGTTCAGGCGCAGCAGGCCATGGTCGACGAACACGCACGTGAGCGCAGCACCGATCGCCTTGTGGATCAGCGCCGCGGCGACCGACGAATCGACACCGCCGGACAGGCCGAGGATCACCTCCTCGCCGCCGACCTGCGCGCGAATCTGCGCGACGGCCTCGCCGGCGTAATCGGCCATGTTCCAATCCTCGCCGCAGCCGCAGATGTCGTGCGCGAAACGCGCGAGGATCGCCGCGCCCTGCTTCGTGTGCGTCACCTCCGGATGAAACTGGACCGCGTAGAAGCGCCGCGCCTCGTCGGCCATCGCCGCGATGGCGCAGGACGCCGACGATCCCATGAGCTTGAAGCCCGGCGGCAGCGCCGCGACCTTGTCGCCGTGGCTCATCCAGACGTCGAGCAGGCCGTGGCCCTCCGCGTTCGCGCGGTCCTGGAGGCCGTCGAGCAGCGCCGTGTGCCCGCGCGCGCGCACTTCCGCATAGCCGAATTCGCGAATCCCGCCTGCCTCGACGCCGCCGCCCAGCTGCGCGGCCATCGCCTGCATCCCGTAGCAGATGCCGAGTACCGGGACGCCGAGTGTCCACACGATGTCCGGCACGCGCGGCGTATGGCCCTCCGTCACGCTCTCCGGCCCGCCGGAAAGAATGATGCCTTTCGGCGCGAACGCGCGGATCGCCTCGGCGTCGACGTCGTACGGCTGGATCTCGCAATAGACATGCGTCTCGCGCAGGCGGCGCGCGATCAGCTGCGTGTACTGCGCGCCGAAGTCGAGGATCAGGATTTTGGAATGGGAGGGAGCGGCCATGCGTCGGAAAATGAAGCTCGTGTCGGCGTCAAATGCAAAAGCCGGCTTGCGCCGGCCGCGAAGGGCGAGTCGTCATTCGACCCGATAGTTCGGGGCTTCCTTCACGATCTGCACGTCGTGCACGTGCGATTCGCGGATGCCGGCGGAGGTGATCTCGACGAACTCCGCGCGCGTGCGCAATTCGTCGATGGTGCCGCAGCCGCAATAGCCCATCGCCGCGCGCAATCCGCCCATCAGCTGGTGGATCACGTTGACGAGCGGCCCCTTGAACGGCACGCGGCCCTCGATGCCTTCGGGCACGAGCTTCTCCGCGTCGCCTTCGGCTTCGAGCTCCTGGAAATAGCGGTCGGAGCTGCCCTGTTGCATCGCGCCGAGCGAACCCATCCCGCGGTAGCTCTTGTACGAGCGGCCCTGGTAGAGCTCGATGTCGCCGGGGGATTCCTCGGTGCCCGCGAAGAGGCTTCCGAGCATGACCGTCGACGCGCCGGCGGCAAGCGCCTTGGCGATATCGCCCGAGTAGCGGATCCCGCCGTCGGCGATGACCGGGATGCCGAGCTTCTCGGCGGCCTCCAGGACATCCTGGATGGCCGAAATC
>JBDTLY010000442.1:0-2968 GCA_039934535.1 Casimicrobiaceae bacterium
AGGCCCGCGTGCGCAAGCGCGAACGCGCCGACACGCGCAAAGGACAGTGTGTTGACCAGTATCTGCACCAGGCGCTCGGCCAGTTCGGCCAGCGCGGAAATTCCAGCGCCAAGGCGCCGGGCATGGAACGCATGGCCGACGCAGAACACGACCGCGCCGACGGCGGCGACGACGTAGCCAACGCGGTTCGTGAATCCGGCGAGGATGCCGAGGTACGTGGCGACGTAGCCGGCGTCTGTTCCGAGCCAGGTGAAAAACTCGCCACGCCACCATGCTTCGAGCGCGTTCAATGCGAGGCCGACCGTGAGCAGAGCGGCTCCCCCCACGAGCGGTGCGACGAGGATGGTGAGCGGCTGCTCGAGCGGCTCGATCCACCACGCCGGAAACGCGTGGACGGAGAACACGCTGCCGAACAGCAGACCGAAGAACACGGCGGCAAGCCCGCCGGCGATGAACAGCCGCGCGATTGCGAAGCGCCGGCGCAAAGCGAAGCCGACGGCAGCAATGACCAGCCCCTGGCCGACGTCGCCGAACATGTAGCCGAACATCAGCGGCACCGCGACCGCGAGCAGTATCGACGGGTCCGCCTCGTTGCGCGCCGGCATGCCCAGTGCACGACTGAATATCTCGAATGGCTTCGCCCAAGCTGGATTCGCCAGCAACATCGGCGCCTTGGCCTTCGGCGCCGCGGGAGGGAAGTGGAGCAGCGCACGCGCGCCGGAGCGCTCCAGCGCTGCGCCAAGGCGCTCGCCCGCGAAGTCGCTGGTCCAGCCGGTGATCCAGCAGAAAAGATCACCGGACTCGAGAGCGTGCACATTCTCGATCAGCCACTGCAGCCGATGCGCGTCGCCCAGCGCCGTGAACAGTTCATGCCGTCCGTGCAGTGCCGAAAGCTCGGCGTTGAGACGCTCCGTCTCGCGATCGATAGCATCCAGTCGCGGCGCGATGTAACGTTCGGTCTCGGCGGCGTCGGCGCGCAGCCACGCGGGCGCATCGTAGACCCGGCCTTTGAGCAGCGCCGTCTGTTGGGCGAGCTGCTCGACCTCGTCGGCCGCACCGACGGTCAGAGCACACAGCGCACAAATCATGGCGTGGTCGAGGTCGACCGTGCGCACCAATGTGCCGGACGGCAGATCGGGCTCGCTGTCACGCGGGAACACGAAAAGCCGTGCGTGCAATACCGGCCCGGCGCCCGCCAGGCGCGCGAAGTCGATCACCGAATCGCCGATGGTGCCCAGCACTCGACGCCACAGCAGCAACTCCGCGCGCTCGGCATCGCCGCGCTGCAACTGCGAGATCACCGGCTCGGCTTCAGTGGTCCATTTGCGCAAATGCGCGAGGCTTCGCTGCAGCGCGGTGGCCGGTGGTTCCGGGAACGGCGAGACCGTCATGTTAGTGCGCGGCCAATACGCCGAGTAACGAAGTGACAGCTCGGCGAACTCGGAGAGTTGCGAACGCAGGTCGGCAAGCGCCGCCGGCAGCACTGCGCTCGGCCGCGCCTCGAGTTCGATCGCGCCGGTTGCCGCGAGCGCCTCCAGCGCCACGGTCGCGTCGTCGCGCGCGGCGAGAATCTCGAACCATCGGGCAGGTTTGGGGCGCAGCATCTAAAGGGTCAGGCCGCCAGCGAAAAGTTTGGAAATGCGGCGCGGCGCAGGAATTCCCCGCGCAACCGCTCCAGATCGAGTGCAATCAACGCGAGATACGCGAATACGGCCGTGGGTTCCAGCATGGACTTGCGAAACAGCATCGTGAGGCGCGCCGCGAGCGCGCGGCGGAGCGGCCAGCCGTCCTTCACGGCGCTATCGTGGAACGCGGTCAGATGCGCGCCCATCGCACGGCCGAGCTCGGCGAGCAGAATCCTGTCCCCCGACGCCGGTGCCAGGCGCTCCCATTCCTGCCGCCACAGGCCCGGGATGCGGCCCGGTTCGTTCCAGCCGGCGGCGAGTGGCGCGAACCTGCCGGCGCCGAGCGCTGCGGGACATGCGTCCGCTTCGGTGTCTGCGATGTCGCGGAACAGCGGGTCGTCGCGCATCCATGGCAGCGCAGGATGCCCTAGCGCGAGGTAGGCAAGGACGGCGAGGTCGGGAACGATTGCGCACCACTGTACCGCGCCGCGCCATTCGTCCGGCACCCAGCCCGCGACTTCGGCGACGTGGGCGCGCCAATGAGCGCGCAACGTCGCCTCGATTTCATGAAGTGTGGACGCCTCCGAGATGCCTCCGATCCAGACGCGGAACGCGGAATTGCGTGCAACATCGAGCAGCGCCGCGAACTCGCGCACGTGCTCGAGCCTGCGCCACGCGATCTCGTCCGGCCGGTCCCCGAATCGTGCCGAGATCCGGGCCTGCGCGTAGTCGAGGCTGCCCATGCGCCGCTCCCGTCAGTGCGTGCCGCCGGTCACCCGTGCAGCCAGCGCCGCGACGGCGGCGTCGAGTTGCGCGAGATCCGGCGGGCTCAAGTCGTGGGGCGCGGACGCTTCGGCAGCCGCGGCGTCCAGTGCCGCGACTGCGCCGGTGGTCCGTCGCTCGAATGCATTGCGAATGCCACGAATCCGGCGCTCGGTTCGCTCGGACAGCGACTGCGCAGCGGCACGGGCGGCCTCGGCGAGCGCGGTCGCGGCGATGGCGGCCTCGTCGACAGCCATTCGCGCCGCATGCTCGGCTTCGAGGACGCCGTCGATCGCCGCTTCGACCTCGGTCTCGTGTCGGTGAACTTTCCGGTCCATCAAATCGCCCCTTCACCCGAGTCGGGATGCCGTAGCGCAAATTGATGGAACAGCGTGCGCTCATGGCGGCCGTCGCCCGATGCGGTGCCTCACTCCAAGCCGGTCTGTGCTTCATAGTGCGTCCGCGCCGGCTTTCCAGGGTTGATCTGCATCAGCCCGGCGGGGAAATACCTCGACCATCGGACTCGGCTGAAGGAAAAACAACGCTACGGAAAAAAAGAGCGCCCCGCAGGGCGCCCGGAA
>JBDTLY010000443.1:0-2964 GCA_039934535.1 Casimicrobiaceae bacterium
CAGCACCTGCAGAATCAGGACGAAGTCGGGTTCATGGGTGTCGCCAACGACACCACGAAGCTCGCGATCGATGATTACCGCGCTCGGATGGAGGCGGCGCTCAAGGCGCAGGGCATTCAGGTCGATCTCAAGAAGATCGAGCAGGACGACACTAACAACCGGCGAACGACCGGCGCCAGCATCTACGGGACGCAAGCCGGCGAGCGAAACAGCGACCGCTCGGCGCGCGCGTCAATGTACGGCGCCGACCGCTCTCTCGAGGGGTCGAAGTACAACACCGAAGGGCGAAGCTATGACGAAGGCCGGAAGCTCGCCGGCATCGGTACGAAGGCGCACAACCCGTCGAAAGCCGCGCTCAACGTCGAAGTTCTCCCGGCCAACGCCCAACCGGGCGACCTGACCGTAGGCCACGTTTACCGGACAGCCCGTGGCCTTGGTCAGTGGGACGGCACCGGCTTCATCCCAGTCCAGTAGATGCCGCAGACCTTCTCCCTTGAAGAAGCCAAAAAGCCAGCGGCGCCCGCGGGCCTCGGCGGCGCGACTGCTCCGAAGAAGCAGGAACTCCCCGGCTACGCAGCCGCGTTCGATGCCGGGATGGCGACCGCACAACCCGACCCCGGCCCTGACCCAAGCCTGACGGCAGCCACAACCGCACCCGCGCCCTCGATCTGGACGCGCATGGGCTTTTCCGACGACCCGAAGAAATCGCGCATGGAGAACATCCTCGGCTGGGACTTCGAGAAGCCGGTCATCGACAATGTGTTGAGCCCGACGATTTTGAACGCAGCCGATCGCGTCGGCCTCGCCGCCGGCTGGATTGACCCGGCGACCTATCGCGGCCGTGGCGCGCAGGATCCGCACGCACCAACAACGATCAATGCGCCGCCGCCACGCACGACCTGGGACATCATGCGCGATTCCGCGTCTGACATGTTCTCGGAGGGCGGCATGGGCATCGACGCGGCGTTGATGCGGACCAATCGCAGCCTTCGCGAAGAAGACCTCATCAATTCAGAAGCGAACAATGGGCGGATCACGCGCGCTCAGGCCGATGCTGACATCGCGCGCACTCGGGCAGCGGACGCGGCGAGCATTCAGGAAATTCGTGCGCAGCGTGCTCAGCGCGATGCTGCTGACCCGATCTGGCAACCCGGTGGCGGGATGCTGAACAATCTGCTCCGCGAAGGTGGCTCATTCGCCGGTGGCATTGTTGGCGACATCAACCCCACCTACGCGATCGGCGGGGAGCTGATCCCGGCCGCGCGGGTGACGACGCCAATCCTCGAGCGCCTCCTGCCAACGCTTGCACCGAAGATCGCACCGACAGTCGGTCGCATGGCGAGCATGGGCAGCGTCAATGCCGGCATCGATGCGGGCATTCAGGGCAGCGAGATTCACGAAGGCATCCAGGACAAGTTCGACCCTGCCCGCGCCGGCATGAGCTTCGCGATGGGCGCCGCGATTCCTGGCGCAATCGACGCTCTTCCCGCGCTGCGCCATTGGTGGGCGTCGCGCGGCGTGAAGACGGAGCATCTCTCCGACGAGCAGCTCGTAACGGGCTCGCTCGACGGCTCGGTTACGGACGGCCAGACGTCGCCCGATCAAATTCGCGCAATGCTGCAGGGCGCCGGCGCGACTGAGCCTCAGGCGGCGGCCATGTCGCCCGAATTCGCCGCGCTCGCCGCCGGTCGGGTTGGAAAAGCCCGGGCGCGCGTTCCGAACGTCGATCCTGCCGAGCTGGCCCGGCGCAGCGGCATCGCGGCTTCGATCGAGAACGGCATCACTGATCCGTCGCACATGCCGAACCCGACGCCGCGCACCGTGCCGGATGCAACCACCATCATCGGCGCGCCCGAGGGCAACGTCCGCTCGGACGACGCGGGCGCGATCGCCGGGCTCGATCGGAAGCGCGCGGGCGATGCCAACTTCTTCGACCGGGCCCAATCGCGCCTCGCCCAAGATCCGGTTGTTGCGGAAGTGCTGAACGCGCCGGTCAGCGCACAGACCAAGATCAAGACGCTATGGGACCGCATCGCCGCCACCCGCGAGGCAGTCGATGGCCATCCCGAGGAGCTTCCTTGGCAGGCGCCAACGGCAAAGCAGGCGCGCACCGCGGGCCAGCCTCCCGCGACTTTCGATCGGATGCTTGGCGCGGAATCGGGCGGGCATCAGTTCGGCCGCGACGGCGCGCCCCTCCGCTCGAGCAAGGGCGCGGTCGGTAAGGCTCAGGTTATGCCGGCGACGGGACCGGAAGCCGCGCGCCTGGCTGGCGTGCCGTGGGACGTTGCGCGCTTCGAGAAGGACGCCGCCTATAACGAACGGCTCGGCCGCGCCTACCATTCCGAAATGCTCCGGCGCTTTGATGGCGACGAGCGCATGGCGGCCGCCGCGTACAATGCTGGCCCGGGTCGCGTCGAGCGCGCGATAAAGAAGGGCGGCGCGGGCGGCTGGGAAGCCCATATCCCCGACGAGACGAAGGCCTATCTCGGCAAGGTCCTGGGCGACCGCCCGGCCGCCGAGGCGCCTTTCCGCATGTCGGCTCCGGACGAAGCTGGGGACGGGCTCTATTCCTCCCGCGATCGCGTGCGCCGCAATCTGGACGATCCCGGCTCGCCGCCGGTGCGCGAGGACTTCCAGGGCTGGGAGAAAACCGACGAGCAGCTGTCCCCGACCAATGCCGAGCTCGAGCAGGGCAAGGTCCGCCAGCGCGGTGGCCAGTTCACCGACGCAGGCAATGGCGCGCCTTACGAGCCGCGCATGCGAGCGGGTGGGAGTACCCGCGCGTTCAAGGCGGTGGGCGATGACCCTGCTGGCGCGCCCGGCTTCTGGGAGCAGCGCGCACGCGAGCAGGGCGATGCAGCTTTTACGCGTGCCCAGGCCGATCTCGAAGCTGAGTGGGCCCGGCGCGCCGAAGCCCAGCAGCTTGCGGACCCCGTCAACCACCCGGTCCCACAGCGAGCCGCC
>JBDTLY010000444.1:0-2963 GCA_039934535.1 Casimicrobiaceae bacterium
TCACCTGGAAAGGGGGGATGGTGGTTGCTAGCGCGTTGGCCGAGGCCAGCGGGCCGGCGGCGATGAGCGCGATGATAAGGCGAAGGTTGGGCACGGTGAGCTCCTCTTGGGGCCTTTGAGGCAAAGAGGAGACGAACGACGGGTTGTCGCACGAGCCCCCCGACCTAGCTCAACGTGCGCAGGAATCAATTCTTCTTTGGAATCAGAAGACCGCGGTAGAGGCGGAGACTATCCTCCAGAAAGGACGAAGGCTGTGAGACGCAAGGTCCCTCCTCTAGGTACGGTGTTCTACGTCCCGCTCCCTGGCGTCAACTACATTCACCCATCAACGACAATTACATCTCCCCATCACTCCCGCTGCCTGATCCTCCTTCCTCGTTCCTTCTCGTCACGTAGTTGTCGCTGTGTCACGTCGGTGGCAATTGCGGACATGTCGTAGTCGTCGTCGGTCGCCTCCTCGGTGGCCTTGGCTCCTCGTAGTTGTCGTTTCAGGCAGTAGTTGTCGCCGGCGCCTCCCCTCGGCGCTTCGCGGCGTCTCCTCGCACGCTCGTACCCGTAAGCTCAAGGATGACCGCGTGGTGAACGAGGCGGTCGATGGCGGCGGCCGTCGTCATAGGGTCCTTGAAGATCCGGTCCCACTCACTGAAGACGAGGTTGCTGGTAATGAGGACACTCCTCCGTTCGTAGCGCTCGGCGAGGAAGGTGAAGAGCACCTCCATTTCCTCGCGGCTCTGCTGGACATACCCGATGTCGTCAAGGATCACAGCGTCGTAGCCGTCGAGGGCCGCCAGCTCTCGTTCGAGCCGCAGGTCGCGCTTGGCCACGAGGAGCCGCTGCACCAGGGCGAACGTCGCCGTGAAGAGCACGCTGTGGCCGCGCTGCACGAGCTCGTGGCCGATGGCGCACACGATGTGCGTCTTGCCGCGGCCGGGGAGACCGAACGCAAGGAGGTTCTCCCCGCGCTCCACGAAGGTACCCTCGCACAGGGTGGGCAGGAGCTTCTGCACCTTGGCACTCAGCCGTCCCCGGTCGAGCGTCGCGAGCGTCTTCTCCGACGGTAGATCCGAGTCCCGCTGCAGCCGCTCGATCCGCCGCTGCCGCCGCTCCTCGACTTCGAGCACCGCCAGGTGGTGGAGGTACTGCTGGAAGGTCCAGCCCTCCTGGGTCGCCTTGTGCGCGATCTCCTCGGCGTACTTGTTGAACGAAGGCAGCTTGAGCGTGCGCAGGAGCAGGGTCAGGGCCTCGAGAGATCCGCCCTTCACGACGCCACCTCAAGCAGCGCGTCGTACTCGCCCAGATCGACGACGAGTCTCTCGAGCGGCGGCACCACCACGGGCGTGGGCCGCGCGAACACCTTCACGGCATCGGCGGTGATGACCGCGCCCTCGGCGAGGAGTTGGTCGAGCACGGCTTCGACGTCGGCCTCCAGCGTGCTCGCCGCCAGGTGGAGGACGCGGAGGTACTCCAGGTCGCCCTTCACCCCTCGATGCGGCGTCTGGATCGCGTCGTAGGCCCGACGAAACGTCAGCGTCGGGAACAGCTCCTCGCGGTAGACGTACCGGGCGAACGCCCCGGGCTTCCTGATCAGCGACCAGACGACATGCCGGTAGTCGATCCGGTGTCGCGGCTGCCGCTTGTCGCCGCGCAGGCGCTCCAAGGTGAGCTGGTGCTGATCGCCGTGGCGCACTTCAAGGCGCTCCTCGTAGACGCGCACGTGTACTCGCTCGCCGATCAGCCTGGACGGCACGGAGTACGCGCAGCTCTTCACCCGGATGGTGCTGCCCTCGCTGACCGGGACGACCTCCTCGGTGAACTCGGGCAGGCGTGACACATCGAGGAGACGCATAGCGGCAAGCTCCTCGGCGAGGCGAGAGGTCCGGCCGGCATTGGCCTTGCGCACGACGCCTACGACGAACTGCTCCCAGGCCTCTCGGCTCTCGAAGTCGCGGCTCTTTCGCAGCAACAGTGCCTGCTCCAGCCGGCGCTTGAGTGCCCCGTGGCCGGCCTCGACGTCGCCGTTCTGTTCCTTCTCCCCGACCTCGATCGTCCGCGGCTCGAGACCGAAGTGTCGCATCACGGCCAGGTACTCGTCGTTGAACGGACGCCGGCGTTCCCCGACGACGGACATCCCCCCAGGGATGTTGTGCGTCGCCGCCGTCGAGTTGTCCGTCTGGTGGTACGTCGTCAGGCGTCCGAGCTGGAACAGCGCCGCCTGCAGTCCGCGCCGCAGTGCCAACATCGATTCGGACAGGCACACCGTTGCCCACTGCCAGTTGGAGAACGGCAGCACCACGACGCACAGCAGGTGCATGAACACCTGGCCGAGGATCGTCACCCCGAGCTCGCCCGTCGATGTGAAGTCCGTCTGCATCGCCTCGCCCGGCCGGTGCGCCTGCCGAAACCGGATCTCCTTCTCGGGGCCGTGCTCAGCACGCCACCGCCTCACGTGGCGCTGTAGCGTTCGCAGCTGCCCGTCGGAATAGCGTCCCGTGTACTTCTCCTGTAGCACCGCGAAGATCGTCTTGGCTTCGAGGCCAGGAGCCTCCTCGACCATCGCCACGATCTCGACCCAGTGCTCCTCGAACGGATCCGGCCGCGTTCGCCAGTCTCTCGGGCGCACCAGCTCCGACGGTAGCTTTCCGACGTCGATGTACTTCCTGGCCGTCTTGCGGTCCATGTCGGCCACCATCGCGGCTCGCCCAACCTGGTTGTCCTTGCTCATTTCTTCCATCAATCTCCTCACTTGCGCGTCGGCGACGGGTCGCAATGGATCTCCGCTCCACCATGGGAGAGGAGTGGGCCAAGTGCCGACGGCCTCCCCGGTAGGTGGCCATCGTCGACCGTCGCTCACTCGCGGCAAGAAACCGGCACCCCCGTAGAGGCGCCGCCCTACGCCAACAACCCTGCCCCTACCGGGGAGATGTAGTTGTCGCCGATGGGGAGATGTAATTGTCGCTCAGCAC
>JBDTLY010000445.1:0-2962 GCA_039934535.1 Casimicrobiaceae bacterium
GCCCGGGCTGCGGCAAGTGGGAGACCTACTCGCCGCGGCGGACCGAAACTCCCGATGGTTATGCGTAGTCCCCAAGGGACATGCCTGATCCCCAAGTGATATATGCCTGATCCCCAAGTAATCGTCGCCCTCGACTTCGCCAACCCGATGCGCGCGCTGGCGCTCGCCGATCGCCTCGACCCGGCGTCCTGCGCGCTCAAGGTCGGCAAGGAGCTCTTCGTCATCGCGGGTCCCGAGCCGGTGCGGTGGATGATCGAGCGCGGCTTCAACGTCTTCCTCGACCTCAAGTTTCACGACATCCCGAACACCGTCGCCCAAGCATGCGCGGCAGCGACGAAACTTGGCGTCTGGATGCTCAACGTACACGCCGCCGGCGGGCGCGCGATGCTCGCGGCGGCCCGCGAAGCTGTGACGAACACCGCGGCGGAGAGCAGCCGAGCACCGCCGCTGCTCATCGCGGTCACCGTGCTCACGAGCCTCGCCGACGTCGACCTGCGCGAAACCGGCGTTGCCGGCACGGCGACGCAGCAGGCCCTCGGTCTCGCGCGCCTCGCCGCGACGTGCGGGCTCGATGGCGTGGTGTGCTCGGCCGTGGAAGCGCCGGTGCTGCGCGCGGCGCAGGGCGCGGGATTCAAGCTCGTCACGCCGGGGATTCGCCCGGCCGGCAGCAGCCGCGACGACCAGGCGCGCATCATCACGCCCGAAGCGGCTGTCGCCAACGGCGCGGACTACCTCGTGATCGGCCGGCCGATCACGCAGGCGGCGGACCGGCTCGCCGCGCTCGCCGCCATCAACGCATCGCTGGGCGCCGCGGCTTGAAGATCACGGTCATCGGTTCCGGCTACGTCGGGCTCGTCACCGGCACGTGCCTCGCCGAGGTCGGCAACGACGTGCTGTGCCTGGATGTCGACGCGGCGAAGATCGCGACGCTCAACGCCGGCGGCGTCCCGATCCACGAGCCGGGGCTCGAGTCGCTCATCAAACGCAACGTGGCCGCGGGACGCCTCCGATTCACGACGGACGCCGACGTCGCGGTCGCTCACGGCGCCCTGCAGTTCATCGCCGTCGGCACGCCGCCGGAGGAAGACGGCTCGGCCGACATGCAGTACGTGCTTGCGGCGGCGCGCGGCATCGGTCGCCGGATGACCGAGTACAAGGTCGTTATCGACAAGTCCACGGTGCCTGTGGGCACGGCGGATCGCGTACGCACGGCGATCGCCGAGGAGCTCGCCGCGCGCGGCGTGAATCCCGCGTTCGCGGTCGCGTCGAACCCGGAATTCCTGAAGGAGGGTGCCGCGGTCGAGGATTTCATGCGCCCGGACCGGATCGTGATCGGCGCCGACGACGAGCGTGCGATCGCCGCGCTGCGGGCGGTCTATGCGCCGTTCATGCGCAACCACGACCGGCTGCTGGTGATGGACGTGCGCTCGGCCGAGCTCACCAAGTACGCCGCCAACGCGATGCTGGCGACGCGCATCTCCTTCATGAACGAGCTCGCCAACCTGGCCGACGACCTCGACGCCGACATCGAGCACGTGCGCCGCGGTATGGGCTCCGATCCGCGCATCGGCTACCATTTCCTCTACCCCGGCGTGGGCTACGGCGGCAGCTGCTTTCCGAAGGACGTGAAGGCGCTGCGGCATACTGCTTCCGAGCACGGACGCCCGCTTCGGGTGCTCGATGCGGTCGAAGCGGCGAACGACGCGCAGAAGCTGCGGTTGGTCGAGAAGATCGTCGCGCGACTCGGCAACGATCTCGCGGGGCGCACGTTGGCGTTGTGGGGCCTCGCGTTCAAGCCGAACACGGATGACATGCGAGAGGCGCCCTCGCGCGCCATCATCGCGGCGCTGGTCGAACGCGGGGCGAAGGTCGTCGCGTGGGACCCGGTGGCCATGCCCGAGGCAAAACGCACGCTCGCAGAGGAACGCTCTCTTTCCTTCGCGCCGACGCCGATGGCCGCGCTCGACGGCGCCGACGCGCTCGTCGTCGTCACCGAATGGCAGGAATTCCGGAGTCCCGACTTCGGCGCGATCCGCAATGCGTTGAAAGAGCCGCTCGTTTTCGACGGCCGCAACCTGTACGATCCCGAGGTGGTGCGCGCGGCCGGGCTCGAACATTTCGCGATCGGCCGCCGCTGATGACTCGCGTACAGAGCTCGCCGCCCGCCCGGTTCGCCGAATTTCGCGAGCGCGTGACGAAAACGCGCGTGCTCGTGGTCGGCGACGTGATGCTCGACCGGTACTGGTTCGGCGACGTCGAGCGGATCTCGCCCGAAGCGCCGGTGCCCGTCGTCAAGATCGCACGCAGCGAAGAGCGCCCCGGCGGGGCAGCGAACGTCGCGCGCAATGCCGCGGCGCTGGGCGCCTCGCTCACGCTGCTGTCGGTGACCGGCGACGACGAACCCGGGGCGACGCTGGAGCGCCTGCTCGCCGCCGACCATGTGCGCACGCTCTTCCATCGCGATTCCACGGTGTCGACCACGGTCAAGCTGCGCGTGATCGGGCGCCAGCAGCAACTGCTGCGCATCGACTTCGAGACCGCGCCGTCGCACGAGGTGCTGGCGGGCAAGCTCGCCGACTACGACCGACTGCTCGCCGACACTGACGTGGTCGTGCTCTCGGACTACGGCAAAGGCGGGCTCGCCCACATCGCGACGATGATCGATCGAGCGAAGGTCGCGGGCAAGCCGGTGCTGGTCGATCCCAAGGGTGACGACTGGACGAAATACCGCGGCGCGACGCTGATCACGCCGAACCGCAGCGAGTTCCGCGACGTCGTCGGCCGCTGGCGCGACGAGCAGGACATGGCGGCCAAGGCGAAGGCCCTGCTCGCCGACCTCCATATCGACGCGCTGCTCGTCACGCGGTCGGAGGAGGGGATGAGCCTCTACACCGCGCAGTCCGACGTGCACATTCCCGCGGTCTCGCGCGAAGTCTTCGACGTTTCCGGCGCGGGCGACACG
>JBDTLY010000446.1:0-2958 GCA_039934535.1 Casimicrobiaceae bacterium
GAGACGCTGGCCGGCGCGCTCGCGCGCTGGCCGCGGACCTTCTCCGAACTCTACCGCGGCCTTGTCGCCGTCGGTGGCGAGACCGGACGGCTGCCCGATGTGCTCGCGCGGCTTGCGGACTACCTGGAGGCGCGCGAGGCGCTGCGCCAGAAATTCACGCTGGCGCTGATCTACCCGGTGCTGGTGACGGCAATCGCGTTCGCCGTCATCGCGGTGCTGCTCGCCTACGTGGTGCCGCAGGTTGTCTCCGTGTACCAGCAAAGCCGCCAGACGCTGCCATGGCTCACGCAGGCGCTGATCGCGCTCAGCGCATTTTTCCGCGCGACGGGCTGGCTGTGGCTGGCCGGCATCGCGGCCGCGATGGTCGCATTCGCGCTCGCCAACCGGCGCGCGGCGTTTCGCGCGCGCTGGCACGGCACGATGCTGCGGATGCCGGTCGCGGGACGCCTCATCGCGGCGATCGACACCGCGCGCTTCGCGAGCACGCTCGCGATCCTCACCGCCAGCGGCGCGCCGCTCCTGCGAGCGCTCGACGCGGCGCGCGACGTCATCTGGTCGCTGCCGTTGCGCGGCGCGGCGGATGCCGCGGCGCGGCTTGTCCGCGAAGGCGTCTCGCTCGCTCGCGCCCTCAAGGAGCAGAAGGTGTTCCCGCCGGTGCTGATCCATCTCGTTGCCAACGGTGAAGCGAGCGGGCAGCTGGCGCCGATGCTCGAGCGCGCCGCCACGCTGCTGGAGCAGGAGTCCGAGCGGCGGATCACGTGGTTCGCCGCGCTGGTGCAGCCGGCGCTGATCGTCGCGATGGGCGCGATCGTGCTCGTGCTGGTGCTCGCGATCATGCTGCCGATCGTGTCGATGAACCAGCTCATCCGGTAGCCGGAGCTGCGCCATGGCCGAGACCCTGTACTTCAGCATCGTCGTGAGCGCGGTGGGGATGGCTTACATCGTCTACGGCCGGCACCAGGCGAAATTCGCGCCGCTCATCGCCGGCATTGCCCTCTGCCTGTACACGTACTTTGTCGACGGCTGGATGTGGCTGGGCGGAATCGGCGCCGTTCTGATCGTCGCACCGTTCTTCCTCGATTTCTAGGGCGCGAGACGCGTAGAATTCATGAACGCTTCGATTACCGCCCTCATTCGGCCCAACATGCCTTACCCGACTTCGTCACGCCGCTGCTTTCTCGCGCTCGCCATTGCCGCCTGCGTTCCCGTGCCGTCGTTCGCGCTGGAGGAGCCCGTCGCGCTGCCGTTCGAATACGACCCCGCGCGAGACCCGGCAAAGGATCTCGACGTCGCGTTGCGGATCGCGCGCGCCGCCGGGCGCCATGTGATCGTCATCGTCGGCGGCGAATGGTGCTCGTGGTGCCACGTCATGGACCGGTTCTTCTCCGCCAATCCCGACCTCAAGCGCTTCCGCGACGCCAACTACATCTGGCTCAAGGTCAACTGGTCCGCGGAAAACCACAACGAAGCGTTCCTGCGCCGCTACCCGGCGATCAAGGGCTATCCGCATATTTTTGTGCTCGATGCAAACGGGCGCGTGCTCCACTCGCAGGCCACCGACGAGCTCGAGGCGAAGAAGAATTACGATCCGGCCGCGATGCGGGCATTTCTCGTCAAGTGGGCGCCGACGCGGTAGCCGGGTGTCCGCGATGCCGCGCGAGCGCCCAGGCGATGTGCTCGCGGACCAGCGCCGACGGATCGTCCGCGCGCGACGAAAGCGCCGCCACGATGGCCGGCTCGGGCGGCGCGTTGCCGAGCGCGATTGCGATGTTGCGCGACCAGCGCTCGTGGCCGATCCTCCGGATCGCGCTCCCTGCGGTCCGCGCGAGGAACTCGTCCTCAGTCCACGCGAACAGCGCGACGAGATCGGCATTGTCGAGGCCGTGGCGCACGGTGAATCCGGCTTCGGTCGCGACGGTCGCGTACCGGTTCCACGGACAGGCGAGCTGGCAGTCGTCGCAACCGTAGATCCGGTTGCCGATGAACGGACGGAGCTCCACGGGAATGCTGCCGGCGTGCTCGATGGTCAGGTACGAGATGCACCGGCGCGCATCGAGCTCGTAGGGCGCGACGATCGCGCGGGTCGGGCAGACGTCGATACACGCCGTGCACGAGCCGCAGTGCGCCGATTGCGGCGCCGTCTCGGGCAGCGGGAGGTCCGTGTAGATCTCGCCCAGGAAGAACCACGAGCCCGCGTCGCGCGTGAGCAGCAGCGTATGCTTGCCGCGCCATCCGAGCCCCGATTTTGCGGCCAACGCCACTTCGAGCACCGGCGCGCTGTCGGTGAACACGCGATACCCGAAGTCGCCGGCCTCCTCGCGGATGCGCAACGCGAGCCGCTGCAGCTTTGCCCGCAGCACCTTGTGATAGTCGCGGCCGAGCGCGTAGCGCGCGATGAACGCCTTCGCAGGATCGGCCAGCACGTCTTCGCTCGCCCGCGCCGCGGGCGGCAGGTAGTTCATGCGCGCGGTGATGATGGTCACGGTCCCGGGGACGAGCTCGGCAGGGCGCGCGCGGCGCGCGCCATGGCGTGCCATATAATCCATGGTCCCGTGGCGGCCCGCCTTGATCCAGGCGACGAGGCGCGCTTCGTCGGCATCGAGTGTCGTGCCTGCGATGCCGATTTCGTCGAAGCCGAGTTCGCGTCCCCATTCGCGGATACGCGCGGCGAGCGCGGGCACGTCGCGTTGCCGAAGCCCGTTGCCCGCCGCTTTCGTTGCCGTGGTCACCCGGGAAAGCGTACACCACCCACTTCACGCGACGTTGCGGTGTGACGCGTCGCAAAGCCCATGTCGATCGCCTCCCTCCACCTTGATGACACGGCCGCGACCGAAGGCGCGGGCGCGCGCCTCGCGCCTGAACTGCGGCCGGGCATGGTGGTCACCCTGGCAGGCGAGCTCGGCATGTAAACCGACTTGAACAAATCGGCAGCACTTTGAATGTCTGCAATGGCCACCG